>JBOHXO010000296.1:0-6446 GCA_050737475.1 Chthoniobacterales bacterium | reverse complement strand
CATGCACACTGCGCGCCACATCATGTTGCCGGAGCCAACCTCGCGTCGCCCACTCAAGTCGCGCGATATTCTCATCTTTCAAAAACTCGCCGCGAGGCTCGCAAAGGCCGGCGTGCGCGCCGATGCGATCTCCGCCGCCGGGCTCCTGTTCGGCCTCGCTTCGGGCGCCGTGATCGCCGCCACATTTTTCTTCAAGCCACCCGTGGAGAATCTGCTGTGGCTCGCCGGCGGCATCCTCGTGCAACTGCGGCTGCTCTCGAACATGCTCGACGGCATGGTCGCCGTGGAGGGCGGACAAAAATCGAAATTCGGTCCGCTCTGGAATGAAATTCCCGACCGCCTCAGCGATTCCGCGACACTCATCGGCCTGGGCTACGCGACCGGCGGCGTCCCGCAACTCGGCTGGCTCGCCGCGCTGCTCGCCATGTTCACCGCCTACATCCGCGCCATCGGTGCGTCGAACGGCGCGGGCGGGGCATTCCTCGGCTGGTGCTCGAAACCGCGGCGGATGTTTCTCGTGACTCTCGCCTGCATCGCGGGCGCCGCGGGATTCGCCGTCCTCGCAATTCCCATCGTGCTGTGGCTGATCGTAGCGGGATGCGTGTGGACTTGCGCGCAGCGGATCAACTGGATTGCCCATAAATTATGAAAGCGTTCGAGCACCCCGCCACGGCGGGCATCACCATTTCCCTGGCCGCCCTGCTCGTGATCACACCGCTCGTTTTCGAGCTGCTGCGCCTCGCGGGGCGGCTCACGCCGGCGATGCGCAAGGAACTCTACGCGCGCTATTTTTCGTGGCTCGTGATCGTGCCTCTCATGGTCGTTCCGATCTTGATCGGACGCGTGTGGACGATCGCCGCAATGGCGCTGCTGAGTTTTTTTGCGTATCGCGAATTCGCGCGCGCCACGGGCCTGTTCCGTCACCGCCTGCTCAGCTCGACGGTCGCGCTCGGCATCCTGTGCATGGTCGCCGCGGAGATGGACCTCTGGTATGGCTTCTTCGTCGCGCTGCCCTCGCTTGTCATCTCGTTGCTCGTGATCGTGGGCGTCCTGTCGGACCAGCCGAAGGGCTACCTGCAACGCGTCGCGCTCGCCATCTTCGGCTTCGCGCTGTTCGGCGTGTGCCTCGGCCACGTGGCCTATTTTGCGAACGACCTGAACTATCGCCCCATGCTGCTGCTCATTCTGTTGTGCGTGGAATTGAACGACATCTTCGCGTTCTGCTGCGGAAAATGTTTCGGCTGCGCGAAGCTCGCGCCGCACACGAGCCCGGGAAAGACATGGGGAGGGGCCATCGGCGCATTCGTGCTCACGACCGCGCTGTTCGCCGCAATTGGGAGCTCCGTCTTTGCAGGCACAATACTCGCTTCGCCCGTGCACTTGCTCACGATGGGCGCGCTGCTTTCGTTTACCGGACAGCTCGGCGACCTCGTCATTTCGAGCGTGAAGCGTGACCTTGGCCTCAAGGACATGGGCGTCACGATCCCTGGCCACGGCGGTCTGCTCGACCGCTTCGACAGCCTGCTCTTCGTCGGCCCGGCGCTGTTTCACTACATTAATTATTTTATCGGCGTGGGCTGGAATCTGCCGCCACGCCTGTTTTTTTGATGGAGGATTGGGAATACAAACCTGCGGGCGACGCCGGCCTGCCGCCCGCCGAGCAATGGCGCAGCCTGCATCGCGAGGCCGGCCTGGCGTCCGCCGTCGCGCATCAGGCGTGGTGCGGACTGACAAAAGCCTACCTGAAACTTTTCCATCGCTTTTGCGTCAGCGGACGCGAGCACCTGCCCGCACATCCGCCGTTCGTCGTGGTGGCAAATCACGCAAGCCACCTCGATGCCATTGCGCTGGCGGTGGGACTGCCGGCGCTCTTGCGAAGACATGCGTTTCCGATCGCGGCGGGCGACACGTTTTTTGAAACGAAAGCAACGGCGGCGTTCGCGGCAATTTTCCTCAACGCACTTCCGCTCTGGCGGAAAAAATGCGGCTCACATGCGATGGAGACGCTGCGTCAGCGGCTCGTCGAGGGCAATGCGATCTATCTGCTTTTTCCGGAAGGGACGCGCACACGCACCGGAGAGATGACGGATTTTCGCTCAGGCATTGGGATGCTCGTGGCGGGAACGAACGTGCCCGTCGTGCCGGCATATCTCGATGGATGTTTCTGCGCGATGCCGCCGAAAGCCCGCATGCCGCGACCGTGTTCGATTTCGTTGCGATTCGGACCTTCGAGGGCATTTTCAAACGTGGCCAATGACCGCGCCGGCTGGCGCGAAGTGGCGGGCGCGCTGGAAAAAGATGTGCGTTCGTTGAGCACGGCCGAAGACGCGGCGTAGTTTAAAATCCATGGGCAATCTTTTCCTCCAGGCTTTCATTTACCTCGCTGCAGCGGTCATTTCCGTGCCAATCGCGAAGCGCCTCGGGCTTGGCTCCGTGCTCGGCTATCTCGTGGCCGGCGCCGCGATCGGGCCGTTTGCGCTGAAACTCGTCGGCAGCGACGAGAGCGTGCTGCAATTCGCCGAGTTTGGCGTGGTGATGATGCTCTTCCTCATCGGAATGGAGCTCGAGCCGATGAAGCTTTGGAAAATGCGCCATGCGCTGTTCGGCCTGGGTCTGGCGCAGGTGCTGGCAAGCACGCTGGCCATCGGCGCCATCGCTTTTTTCCTCGGACTCCCGTGGCAGATGTCGCTCGCGGTCGGAATGGTTCTCGCGATGTCGTCCACAGCCATCGTGCTTCAATCCCTGCGCGAAAAAGGACTAATGAAAACGCCGGCCGGCGAATCGTGCTTCTCCGTGCTGCTGTTTCAGGACATCGCCGTCATTCCAATCCTGGTGATCATTCCGATGCTCGCCACGCTTGCGACTGCGGGCGACGAAGGGCATTCGGCCTCCACCATGCTCGAGACGCTCGCGCCCTGGCAGCGCGGATTGCTCGTGGTCGCGGCGGTCGGGGGAATCGTGGTGGGCGGTCGCTTTTTAATACGACCAGTCTTCCGATACATCGCAGCGACGCGGTTGCGGGAAATTTTCACAGCGTTCGCTCTACTGCTCGTCGTGGGAATTGCGGAGCTGATGCAGGTGGTCGGTCTCTCGCCCGCGCTCGGCGCGTTTCTCGCGGGTGTGTTGCTGGCGGACAGCGAATACCGCCCGCAACTCGAGGCGGACATCGAGCCGTTCAAGGGATTGCTGCTCGGACTGTTTTTCATTTCTGTTGGCGCGCAGATTGATTTCGGCTTCATCGCGACTCATGGCGGAACGATCGCTGCGCTCGTCGCCGGACTGCTCCTTGTCAAATTCATCGTGCTCGCTGCGCTCGGGCGCATCTACGGACTGACGCCGAGTCAAAACGTTCTTTTTGCCTTCGCACTCGCCCAGGGCGGCGAGTTTGCATTCGTGCTGCTCTCCTTCAGCAGCGAGGAAGGCGTGGTTCCCGACGGCGTCGAAACGCCCCTGGTCGCGGCGGTTGCGCTCAGCATGGCCGCGACGCCATTACTTTTGCTCTTCAACGAGCGCGTCGTGCAGCCGTGGTTTGCGGCGGGCAGGAAAAGCGAACGGCCGGTTGACGATTTCAGCGAATATCACAGCGAGGTATTGATCGCCGGTTTCGGGCGCTTTGGTCATGTCGTCGGCCGCATTCTCCGCGCCAGCACCGTGCACACGACCGTGCTCGATCACGATGCGGACTGGGTGGATACGCTGCGTAAATTCGGAATGCACAGCTACTACGGCGACGCAACCCGCGTGGATCTTCTGCGCAAGGCCGGCGCCGAAGGGGCGAGGCTCATGGTGGTCGCGATTGACGACATCGAGCAATCTCTCCAGCTCGTGGAAACCGTGCAGCGGGAGTTTCCGAATCTCGAAATTTTCGCTCGTGCCGTGGATCGCATCCATGCCTATGAGCTCATGAAGCGCGACGTGAAGCACATCTACCGCGAGACGCTCGGCAGCTCGCTGGACATGAGCGTCGAGGTGATGCTGTCGTTGGGATTCCAGCGCAGCCACGCGGAGCGCACGGTGAAAATTTTCCGCAAGCACGATGAGGAATCCATGCGAGAGACACTGGCCATCCGCGACGACAAGGCCGCCTTTTTCTCAACGTCGCGGCAGCACATCGAGAATCTCGAGAAGGCGCTCAGCAGCGACGTGGAAACCGCGCCGGCCCCGGAGCCGGTTATTCCGCGAGAAGCTGATTGACGATGCCCGCGAGCACTTCCTGCCGTCCCGGGCCGAGCGTCGGCGGCGTTTGCAAAGCCACTGCGTGAAGGTCCGCAAAGGACGATTTTCCGGACTCGATTCTGCGGCCAGGTTCGGAATCCCAGCTTGCGTAGCGTTCGCGGATGAACTCAGCAATGCGTCCGTCAGCGCGAACCGCCGCCGCAACTTTCAGGCCGCGCGCAAAGGCGTCCATGCCCATGATGTGCGCGTGCAGCAGGTCCACCGGCTCGAATGAATCGCGTCTGCGCTTGGCATCGAAGTTGAGGCCACCCGTGGTGAAGCCGCCCATTTCCAGGACTTCGAGCATCACGCCGGTCGTGAGATAAATATTGTCGGGGAATTCGTCGGTGTCCCAACCGCAGTTCGGCGTGCCCTGGTTCGCGTCAATGGAGCCGAGCGCGCCGGCGGAGCGCGCGACGCGCAGTTCGTGGACCATCGTGTGGCCGGCGAGCGTGGCGTGGTTTGTCTCGATGTTGAGTTTGAAATGCTCGAGCAGGCCGAACTCCCGCAAAAAGTTCAGGCAGGCCTCGGCATCGGAATCGTATTGATGTGTGGTCGGCTCCTGCGGCTTTGGCTCGATGTAGAACTGGCCGGTGAATCCGATTTCCTTTTTGTAATCCACGGCCATGTGGAAAAACGCAGCAAGATGCTCGCGTTCGCGCTTGAGATCGGTGTTCAGCAAAGTCGCATAGCCTTCGCGCCCCCCCCAAAACGTGTAGCCGAGTCCGCCGAGGTCGTGCGTGACTTCCATTGCTTTTTTGACCTGCGCGGCGGCTGATGCGAAGACACTCACGCTCGGCGAGGTCGCGGCTCCCTGCGCATAACGAGGATGGATGAAGAGGCACGCCGTGCCCCACAGCAGCTTGCGCCCGCTTTCCTGCTGACATTGTTTGAGACGCGCCGCGATTTTGTCGAACGTCGCTTCCGTCTCGGGAATGGTCGCGCGCTCCGGCGAGACATCGCGGTCGTGGAAGCAGTAGTAATCAATGCCGATCTTTTCGAGGAACTCGAAGAAAACATCCGCGCGCCGAAGCGCATTTTCCGTGGAATCCGATCCGTCGTCCCACGGCATCAGCGCGGTGCCGACACCGAAGGGATCGGCCAGCACGTTGCGCATGCAGTGCCAGTAGGCCGCGGCGAAGCGCAGGTGTTCGCGCATCGGCCGGCCTTCGATCAGCGCGTCTGCGTCATAGAATTTAAACGCGAGTGGGTCTTTCGATTTCGGACCTTCGTAGGAGATTTTTCCGCAGGGAAATGAGTCGGGGGTGCTCATGCAGCCATGCTACGCCGGCTCCAAAGGCTTGCCACGCAAAAGCGCATGGCGTTTAGGATGCGGCATGATCTTTCTCGGTGTTGATTGCGGCACGCAAAGCACGAAGACGCTGGCCGTGGATATCGAGACGGGCGAAATCATTGCCTCCGCGCAAAAGGCCTATGCAATGCTGCCGCTCACCGCACCGGGAGCGATGGAGCAGAATCCGGCGGACTGGCGCAATGCGGCGGACGCAACCATCCGCGAAGTGCTGTCGGCGCTCGGGGCGCGCAAGGATGATGTGCGCGGAATCGGCGTGAGCGGACAACAGCACGGGCTTGTCGTGCTCGATGCGGCGGGCGAAGTCGTGCGGCCCGCGAAACTTTGGAACGACACGTCCACCACCGCGCAATGCGATGCCATTCACGAGCACTTCGGTGGTCCTGCTCGTGTGGTCGAAATGTCGGGCAATCCGATGCTGCCCGGCTATACCGCGCCGAAAATTTTGTGGCTGCGCGAGAACGAGCCGGAGAACTGGCGACGCACGGCGTCCGTGCTGCTGCCGCACGATTATTTGAATTTCTGGCTCACCGGCGAAAAGCGCATGGAATATGGCGATGCGTCGGGAACGGCGCTTCTCGATGTGCGCAGCCGCAATTGGTGCGGACCGATCGTGGATTTCATCGCAGACGATCTTGCGAAAAAATTGCCGCCGGCTGGCTCGTCGTGCCAGCCTGCCGGAAATGTGCGGAAGGCATTGTTGCGTGATTGGGGAATCACACATCCGGTGCTCGTGAGCGCTGGAGGAGGCGACAACATGATGAGCGCGATCGGCACGGGAAATGTCGTGCCGGGCGTCGTCACCGCCAGTCTGGGAACGTCGGGAACACTTTGCGGATTTTCGCCGACGCCGATCGTTGATCCCGCTGGCGAAGTCGCGGCGTTTTGCGACTCGACCAACCACTGGCTGCCGCTCGTC
>JBOHXO010000295.1:0-2593 GCA_050737475.1 Chthoniobacterales bacterium | reverse complement strand
CGTCGTGTCCGATCAAAGGATTTTTTCCCACTTCATCACGATGAAAAGTCGGAATGCCCGACAGCACGCCCTGCATGTCTCGCAGGGGTTCGCCGAGCTCGAATCCCTTCTCCTTGCTCATCCAGAGTTCGCGAATGGTGCGCTCGTGATTTCCGCTCCGTTTCTTGATCACGGAAATCGCCTGCCGGATCGCGCCGCGCGCCTCGAAATAACGCAGCAGCACCACCGTGTCCGCGAGGTAGGTCAGGTCCACCGACGACTGCATCTGTCCAATCAGGCCCTGCTGCGCCAGCACCATGATCGTGATAACGCCCTGTTGATTCAAATACGCAAGCAGCTCATGCAACTGCAGATTCAGGAATCGCTCCTCCGGCATCGCGTTGAGATAGCCGTTGATGCTGTCGAGCACGACGATACGCGCGCCGTCCCTGATGACCGCGTGACGAATGCGATCAATCAACTCCCCGGGCGAAATCTCCGCGGGATCCACCTGTTCGACCCGGATCAAACCCGAATCAATGTGCGGTTGGATGTCCATGCCAAGCTTGGCGGCCCGGTTGATCAACGTCGTCATCGTTTCGTCAAACGAGATCAGGAATGTCTTCTCACCGCGCAGGGCCGCCGCGAGCGCGAACTTGATCGTCAGCGTTGACTTGCCCGTGCCGGGAGGCCCCATGAACATGTTGCTCGTCCCTCGATCCAGCCCGCCACCGAGAAGCTGGTCGAGTTCGGCAATGCCGCTTGCGAAGCTGCCCGGTTCGAATGCGGCATGATGTTCCGCGGCGACGAGGCGGGGAAAAATCACCATGCCGCCCGTTTCGAGAATCAAATCGTGAAATCCCTCGCGAAATTTCACGCCGCGAATCTTGCGGATATTAATCTGCCTGCGCGACACCCCATAAGCAGGCGACAATCGCTGCAGATCAATCACACCATGCGCGATGCTCTCGATCTGCGGGTCGCCGGCCGCCGCTGAGAGATCGTCGAGCAGCAGCACGGTGCATTTGCGACCCGAAAAGTGCTGCTTGAGCCGGAGAATCTGGCGGCGATATCGCAGCGGCGTCTCGGCGAGCATGCGCATTTCGGAAAGCGAATCGAACACGATGCGCAGCGGACTGGCACTTTCGATGCGGGCGAGCAATGCCTCCGTCGTGCGGTTCAACTCGATCTCCGAAGGGTGATAAAATGTATTTTCAGTCTCCCCCTCGAGCGCCTCCTGCATCGCGGAAAGCTCGAACAGTTCGATCCGGTTCAGATCCCATCCGTGGGAATCCGCAACCGATTCCAATTCCTCGCGTGTCTCCGAAAGCGTGATGTAGAGCGCCGGTTCGCCGAGCCGCGCTCCCTCCAGCAAAAACTGCAGCGCCAGCGTGGTCTTTCCCACCCCCGGAGAGCCCTGGACGAGATAGATGCGATTTCTTGGGAATCCACCGCCGAGGATGTCGTCCAGACCTTTGATGCCTGTGGTGCAACGAGGCGTTTTTTCAGCGGAAAATGGATGTGTCATAGGGTGTCGTGGGGGTATGAAAAAGTTGCGGGACGACGCTTCTCACAAAATAGGCCGGCAATCGAGTCAGCGCCGACCAATCTCTCGATCATTCGAGACTTCGCAATTTCCCGGTACTCGGGGATTGCCTCTGCGTGGTCATCGGCAGCGGGAGCGCATCGGCATTTCATTGCGCAGGCCAATCAGATGCCGGCGTCCTTGAGCATGCGGCGCACTTCGTCGCGCGTCTTTCCAAGGCGTTTTTGAATCCGGCCGAACAGCTCGTCGTCTTTTCCCTCCTCATGGGTCAGGTCGTCGTCTGTGAGATCCCCATAAGCCTGCTTCAAGCGGCCCTTGATTTCGTTCCAGTTGCCTTTGATTTCCAATTTGTCCACGTAAGCATTCGCTTTTCGTCCCTCTCGCGGGCGCATGAAATTCGAGGCAATTTTCCCATCCGCAGGCCGTGTCACGTGCGATTCCTTGCGAATGAAATCCCTACGCATCTGCGCAACCGCGGCATTGCTGGCTGTGCTCGCCGCCTGCAATGCATCATCGCTCACCGTCACCCAGGCGAACCTCGATAAAGTTCAAAACGGCATGAGCGCCGCGCAGGTAAAAGCAATCCTTGGAAATCCCACGGACTCCAAATCGGAACCCATCCCTATCGTGGGCGGCACAAAGACGACCTTCACCTACGCAGTTGATGGAAATCAAGTCGTCGTGGTGTTGAAAAACGACGAAGTGCAATCGAAGGAAGGCCATTTCTCCGCGAAATAAGCCGGCCGGGTGAGTCACCATGGGCACTCACTTGTTGGGCGCCTCCTCCATCGCGTAGACCAGAATCTTGAAACTGCCCGGAACGATTTTGGGCCTTTGGCGCGGCGCTCCCGGCGCCACCGCGGGAGCGTCTTCAAACTTTGCCGCCGACAGATAGATTCGATGAGTCTTCGGATCGAGGATCATCGTGCGCGAACCGCGCTGCGTGGCAAGGGTCTGCACGACGGTCAGTTTTTCCGGGGAATCCTCGTGCGCGATCGTCACGGTTCCGTCGCCGCAGGAGCTGAATGCAAGCTGCGTGGCGGGGTCGAAGGCATTGGCGTCCACACC
>JBOHXO010000294.1:0-3951 GCA_050737475.1 Chthoniobacterales bacterium | reverse complement strand
CCATCGGCCAGCGCGCGGGAGAGTGGCTTGATGATGATGGCGCCGGCACCTTCCGCACGTGCGAAGCCGTTCGCCCGCGCATCGAAAGCGCGGCAGCGGCTGTCCGGACTAAGCATGCTCAGCGCGCTGAAGATCACGAACGTGCAGGGATCGACGAGCAGGTTCACGCCCGCGGCGAGCGCCATCGTCGCCTCGCCATCCCAGATGCTCCGGCAGGCCAGGTGCACCGCAATGTGCGCGGAAGAACAAGCGGTGTCCACGGCCACGCTGGGACCGGTGAAGTCGAAGGCGTAGGAAATACGATTCGCCGCCATGCACGTCGCCTGACCCGTGCTCGAGTAGGTGCCGATCGTTTCGAGTTTTTGCAGGCGCGCGTATTCGTGCCCCGAGATGCCGACGAAAACCGCGGTCGGGCTGCCGGCGATTTGGGCGAGGTCGAGCCCGGCGTCCTCGATGGCTTCCCACGCCACCTCGAGCGCGAGACGATGCTGCGGGTCCATGTGCGCAGCCTCGCGCGGCGAGAATCCAAAAAATCCGTTGTCGAAATCCGTGATGTTCGGGAGAAATCCCGCCTGCCGCGCGACCGTTTTGCCAGGCATGCCAGGCTCGGGATGATAGAACAACGAATGCTCCCAACGATCCGATGGCACGTCGGTGAGCGCGTCTTTTCCATCGAGAAGCAACTGCCAGAACGAGGCCGCGTCATCCGCGCCGCCGGGGAAGCGACAGCCGATGCCGATGATTGCGAGTGGCTCCGGACTGCAGTTGGACGCGTTGCTGGGCAATGAGCCCGGGTGATCTCGTTTCAAGGTCATTGCAGCATGCACAACCGGCGCCCATTTGTTCAAGCGGGCGCGTCGTGCTTATTTCACGCGCGGGTTATTGCGGTGGCGGAGTTGCCTGCATCTCGCCGGCCTGCTTGCCGCGAAAATAAAAATACTGGATCGGCAGCGTGATGAGATCGAGCGGCGCCACGAGCGGCACGAGCGCGTAGTAGGCGGGCTGCGGTGGGTAGGGCTGGCCGTGCGGATCGGTCGGCGGAGCCTTGCCTTCCGCGTGAGCAACCATGTCGAGCGACATGCACGAAGAATTGAGAAGCGCGAGCGCCACAGCCGGCAATCCGAAACGAAGGACTTTCATTGTGCGGAAAATTTTCGCGTGGAGGAGCAGCATTACAAGGCAAACCACCGGCCTTGACACCGCGCCGCAATCCGCTACCGTCTCACCCCCGATCTCTTCCAAAGGAGCGCTCATGGCACACACCGAAGTCATTCTCACCACCAATCTCCCGCCCCTCGGCGCCGAGGCGGATATCGTCCGCGTCCGCCGCGGATACGCACGCAATTTTCTCGTCCCGCAGGGCAAGGCCCTCGAGGTCACGAAAGGCTCGCTGCGCGCCGTCAATCACCTCAAGGCCAAGCGCGCCGAGCGCGAAGCCCGCGAGGTGACCGAAGCCGAGGAGCTCGCATCGCGCATCAACAAGATCAAACTCAACCTCACGCTCGAGACCGGCGAGACCGGCAAGGCATTCGGCTCGATCACCGCGAAGGACCTCACCGAGAAGCTCGAAGCCGAGTTGAAAAATGTCACGCTTCCCCGCCACGCTGTCGAACTCGACAAGGGCATCAAGGAGACCGGTGACCACGAAGTGCCCGTGCGCCTGCACGCCGACGTGACCGCAAAACTCCGCGTGAAAATTTCCGCCGCCCATTCCGAAGAGGAAGAGGCCGGCGAAGAGGAAGCCCCCTCGAAGAAAAAGTCCGCCAGAAGCTAACCGATGCCGCCCACAGATTCTCAGGCAAGCAGGCCGGAGAATCCCCCGCAAAACGACGGGGAGGAAAATTCCGAGAGAAGGCCGCGCAAGGGGGGTTACTCCCAAAAAAAGCCGGGTTATTTACCGGATATTCACAGGTCGCTTCCGCAGAGTCTCGACGCGGAGAAGGGCGTCCTTTGTTCCGCGCTCCTGTCCACCAGCGGCGTGCTCGGCGAGTGCATCGAGCGACTGGACGAAAACCACTTCCACCAGCCTGCGCACCGGATCATTTACCGTGAAATGATCACGCTGCAGAACGCAGCGAAGCAGATTGATTTCATCACGCTCACGCAGGCCCTGAAGGACAAGGGCGAGCTCGACAAAGCCGGCGGCGCGGCGGCGATTTCCGAGTTATTCACATTTGTCCCAACGGCCAGCAACGCGGACTACTACATCGAGATCGTTCGCGAGAAATTCCTGTTGCGGCAGCTCATCCAGACGTGCACGGAATTCGCCGCGCGCGCCTACGACGAGCAGGGCGAGGTGAAGACGTTGCTCGACGAGGCGGAGTCGAAGGTGATGCAGATCGGCGAGGAGCGCTTCAAGGGCGTGTTCGCGGACATGCGCACCGAGGTGATGAAGGCGATCGAGAGCATCGAGCAGCTTTACAAAAACAAAGGCGGCCTGTCGGGCCTCTCGACCGGCTTCAAAAAACTCGACGAAATGACCGGCGGCCTGCGCGGCTCGGAAATGTTCGTCGTCGCCGCGCGCCCCTCGATGGGCAAGACCGCATTTGCCATGAACATCGCCGAGCACGTCGCCATCAACGTGCGCAAATCGGTGGGCGTGTTCAGCCTGGAAATGAGCACCGGCCAGCTCGTGCAGCGACTACTTTGCTCGCACGCACGCATCAACCTGAAAAATCTGCGCGAAGGATTTCTCACCCAGACGAACATGACGCAGATCGTGCGCAGTGCGGACGTTCTCGCGAAGAGCAGCATCTACATTGACGATACGGCGGGCATCAGCATCCTCGAGTTGCGCGCCAAGGCCCGCCGCATGCGCGAACGGCACGGCGTGGAGCTGATCATCATTGATTACCTCCAGCTCCTGCGTTCGACCAGCAAACGCGGCCAGGACAACCGCCAGATCGAAATTTCAGAAATCTCCAACGGCATCAAGGCGCTCGCGAAGGAACTCGACGTTCCGATCATCGTGCTCGCGCAGCTCAATCGTAATCCCGACTCGCGCACCGGCGCGGCGAAGGGCAAGCCGAAGATGAGCGACCTGCGCGAATCCGGCTCGATCGAGCAGGATGCCGATGTTGTCACGCTGCTCGTGCGCGCCGAGGTCTACGAGGACGACGAGGAGGAGCGCAAGGAAAAGGCCGGCGAGGCGGAGCTCATCATTGCGAAGCAGCGTAACGGCCCGATCGGCGAAGTGCCGCTGACCTTTCTCAAGGAATTCACGCGCTTCGAGGATCGCGCGGAAGTGCGGGAAGAAAACTGAGTTTTTTGACGCGGCTTGCGCGCAGCGGTTACGGCGTGTGTGCGGGATTCACGGGCGGCGCGGTGCGCAGGAATTTAAGACTGCGTTTTTCGCCCTGGCCGGTGGCGGCGGCGTCCGCAACGGCTTCCTTTTTCGACATGTTGATCGTGAAGAACCACGTCATCATCGGCGTGAGCTGACTGACGCGCAGCGAAGCCGGCGGCACGACCTCGTAGGTCAGCGAGCTGCCCCAGCTCGTGACGCCGGTGCCATTCTTGTAAAATTCCGCCCAGTTTTCCGTCTTCCCGATCGGCTTCGACGAGTCGAACCACGACCACCGGCTGCCCGACATGAGCCCTAGGAGGGCTTCCTTCGTCTGCGTCTGGAGGATGGCCCGCTCAATCTCCGCATTGATGAGAGTCACCGCTGCCGTGTCGTTCGACTGCTGCGCGCGGTGCAGCATTTGATCGAGAACGTTCTGGTATTTTTGATAGATCGGCCGGGAGACATTGCTCACGGCCCGGTCGCATTCACCGCGCAGCCTGTCGAGTTCCTGCTTCGTGGGGCTGTCCGCCGCGTGGACGGACATGCCGAAGGCAATGATGGCGAGGGGGAACAGGGATCGTTTCATCGGGAGGGGTTATAAAATTTGACGGAATGTTCTGCGAAGTGAAATGTGAGGGCGACGCCGGACCTCCACAGCCATGCGC
>JBOHXO010000293.1:0-1533 GCA_050737475.1 Chthoniobacterales bacterium | reverse complement strand
CGGAAGGTGCGTGCCGTTTCCTCCGGCGGGAAGGAGCGGATCGCCTGCTCCTTGAACAACCGCTGCGGCACGGCCGGAATGTCGCGCCAGGTGCGGGGCTCGGGAAATTGCGCGCAGTAGCGGCCGTAGGCGGCATTGGCTCCGCGCTGGAAGGCATGCGCCTCGAGCAGCATGTCCTCGAGACGCGCGGAGCCGGGCTCAGCGATCCACGCGAGGAGTTTCTTTTCGAGGGCTTCCATTTCGTCCAGCATGCGGGCTGTGGCAAAATTGTCACAGACGTTTCGAGAGGCAATACGGTAGGAAGGATGAGGCGATGAGAAAAGCGCGTTGGTTCCAGTCCGGGTGTGTCGCGTCGGCGGCCATTTTCTGTGCGCTGCATGCGGCGGTTTCCGCGCCAGCGGCCGCGGCCCAGCCTCAGGTTTCGGCGGCGGGCGATGGCATGACTGCCGAGGAGCTGTATTCGCAGATCATCCAGTCCTACAACACGGGAAAATTCGCCGATGTTGTTTCCGGTGTGGCGAAGTTCGACAGCGATTTCGGCAAGTCGCCGGCTGGCATCGCGGGACTTGCCAACCTGCGCTATCCATTCGCGATGAGCCTGCTGCAGTTGCAGAAGTTCGACGACGCGCTGGAGGCCATTGACAAATGCCTGACCGGCCCGCCGGTGCCATCCGGCACGCAGCGCGAGGACCTCGTATTTTACAAGGCGGTGTGCCAGGTGCAGGGCGAGGACCGCAAGGGCGCGCGGGAGACGCTCGAGAAATTCGTGAAGGAATATCCCAGGTCGCGCCAGACGCCCGAGGCGATGCTGCTTTACGCCACGAGTTTCCTGCTTGAGGAACAATACGCGGAGGCCGCCAAGCAGTTCGCCGCGATCGGTCCCAAGCTCGATCCCGTGAACCGCGGCCGTGCGACGGTGCTGCAGCTTTACGCATTGATGCAGGAGGAGAAATTCGACGACGCGCTCGCGTTGGTGGTCGCGGAATTTCCGCGCATGAACCAGATGCTGCAGATCGCGACATTCCAGACGCTCGCGCTCCAGCTCGGCTCGGAGTTTCTCGAGAAAGGCCAATACCGCAAGGCGATCCAGGCTCTGCAGCGCGTGTGGAGCCACGACCGTCTTCTCAAATACCAGCAGGAACGGCTCGACGAACTCGAGGATTCCCTTGCGGCCGCCGAGGCCCAGCCGCGCTCGGATCCCTACCTGAAATTCCGCCTCAAGCAGATGATTGCGAAGGTCAAGCGCGAGGTGAGCAACCTCGACAAGATCCAGAATTTCGATTCCGCGCTGCGCCTGCGCCTCGCGACCGCATTCCAGGCCATGCAGCGTTACCGCGAGGCCGCGCTCATCATGGAGGGCATGCTGGAGACGATGCCGCCCGACCCCGTGGTCGAGTCCGCGTCGCTCGGGCTCGTGCAATGCTGGAGTGCCGTCGAGCGCTGGCCGAAGGCGATCGCAGCCGCCGATACATTTGCGAAAAAATTTCCGAAATCGAAGCAACTGCCAATGGTGCTTTATCTCAAGGGCATCGC
>JBOHXO010000292.1:0-1706 GCA_050737475.1 Chthoniobacterales bacterium | reverse complement strand
GGGTGAGGGAAATCCCTCACTGCACGAGATAACAAATCCCGCCTACTTTGCCGCCCACGCTTCGAGGAATTGCTTATTTTGCGAAGGCCTTGTCGTTCGCGTTGCCTCCGCTCATGAGGTAGGCAATCAGGTCCTTCAGCTCTTCTTCGTTGAGCGAATTGATCAACCCCGGAGGCATCATCGAGGTGTTCCAGACCTTGCGCTCTTTCACGTCAGCCACAGGCACCGGGGTGAGGTCGGCAGGGGTGAGCGGGCTGGTCATCACCATCAGCTTGCCGGCTTCCTCCGCCACCACGCGGCCGATGATCAAATTGCCGTCCTTGGTGTGCAATTCCTCGCTGCCGTATTGGTCGCTGATCACTTTGCTCGGTTCCAGGATGTTCTCCGCGAGGTCGCGGATCGTGTAGCGGTTGCCGGTGCCCGTGAGGTCGGGGCCGACGTTGCCGCCGTCGCCGGCGAATTTGTGGCAGGCCGCGCAGAGCGTCGCCGCATACATGCCCTTGCCCCGCTCGAAATTGCGCCCTTTCAATCCGCCCGCGACCAATTTCACCATGTCGTCGGTCGTCCAGGCGCGGCCTGGGCCTTTCGGCTGCATGGTGCCCACCGAGAGCGCGGCAGCCGGTTTTTTGCTCATGGCATCGAGCTCGGGACGCTCCGCCTCGGGGACGAAGTTCGCGAGAGCCTCGGTGCGGATATTGTTGAGGAAGCCGTTGAAGCTATTGCCGCCCTTCCAGCCGCGGGTGCTGGGGAACCAGGCAAAGTAGCTCTTCCGTAGCGCAGGCGTCCACCCGGCGGTCGCGTTGCGCAGGATGTAGGCGAGATCCATGGCCTGCCGGTTGGGCCGGCTGGCCTGCATGGTCCGCGCCGCGGTGGCGTAGCCTTCGTTGCGCGCGAGCAGGCTGTCGGTCGCGATGTCCTCCGCCACGTCACGCACCGTGGCGAGCACGGGCACGGTCTTCGCTACCACGCTCGTTGAGTCCACGAATACGAGCAATTGCACGAGTTCGCGATTCATCAGCGGGTCGGCATCGGGATACACCGGGTCGAATTTCGCCGCCACCGCCGCGCAGGTCGCCGCATCGGGCTTGCCGAAGCGGGTGAAGCAAAGCTGCCAGGCGCGCAGCAGGGGCTGCTTGAGGTTCGGCGCGATCGTCTTGAAGTCCAGCTTGCCGAGCGCATCGATGACCTTCTTCTGCAATTCCACGTCCTCCGAGGGCGTCTTGTGGACGGGCCCGCTGGAGACGCCGCTCTTTTTCTGCGCCACCTTTGCGGCCGCTTCGGCTGCCTCGCTCCGGCCGACGCACGAGAGGGCGATCAATGCCTCGATCGCGGCTTGCGGGTTCTTTTCCGCGAGCGCCTGGGCGGCCCATTTCTCCACCGGTTGCCGCTCGATCGCCACGCGCGCCGCGAAGCGCACGAGGCGGTCGGCATGGCCGAGGTAAGGCCAGGCCTTCGCGATGGCCTCCGGTCCGGTGCCATTCTCGTGCAGTTTTTCGAGTTCATGCCGCAGTTTCCCCTCGGCGGTCATCGTGTAGGGGGCGGCGGGGGCCGTGCTCTCCGGGCCGACGTAGGTCACGCGGTAGAGTGCGGACTGGGTCTTGCGTCCGCCAATGGCGAAATACATTGCGCCGTCTTTCGGGTGAATGATCGCATCCGTCAGCGGCAATGGGCGGCCCGCGACGAATTCCTCCTTCTCCCCCTTGAAC
>JBOHXO010000291.1:0-4332 GCA_050737475.1 Chthoniobacterales bacterium | reverse complement strand
ACGTAGGATTCATCAACCAGCCCACGGCTCCCGAGGAGGAGATCCCGTGGAAACTGCCGTCCACTCGCAAGGCCGGCATGGTCTGCCTCATTATCACGGAGAGCGCGCTCTTCTCGATCTTCGTCGTCGCCTTCATCTTCTATCTCGGCAAGAGCCAGAACGGCCCCTTCCCGAGTGAGTTGATGATTGATCGGCCGTGGCTCGCCAGCGCGGCACTCATCGGCTCGAGCTTCACGATCATGATCGCGGAATGGTTCCTCCGCCGGAACCGCATGATCGGCTTCAAGCTCTGGTGGCTCATCACCATCCTCGGCGGCGCCTACTTCCTCGGCTTCACCGCCCTCGAATGGCATCACCTCATCTACGTCGATCACCTCACCATCAGCCGGAATATTTTCGGAGCGTGCTTCTTCTCGCTCGTCGGCCTGCACGCCAGCCACGTCGTCATCGGCCTCATCCTGCTCACGATCGTCATGATCTCCAGCGCCCGCGGCAAGCTCGACCATGAGCACCACGAACACGTCGAGGTGATCTCCTGGTATTGGCACTTCGTTGACTGGGTCTGGGTCATCGTCTTCTCGCTTGTTTACCTCGTCAGCCCGCTCTACGGCACGCAACTCCCGCCCCACTAGCCATGTCGCACGACGATTCCCACTCTCACGACGATCCTCATCAGCATGGCAATGCCGTCGATCTGCCGACGCCGACGCCATGGCCGATCATCACGGCATTCGGGCTCACGCTCGTCTTCTTCGGCCTCGTGACCGACTACTGGGTCTCCGCCGCGGGCCTTTTGGTCGCGCTCTTCGGCGCCATCGGCTGGTTCACCGACGTCTTCCCGCATCCGAAACATGAGGCCGTGCCGTTCGTGCCCGAGGCCGAGCGCGTGAAGCCCATCTGCCGCGAACGCCGCGAAGTCAGCCACCTTCACGTCGGGGAACAGGGCCATCGCGAGCATCTCGTGCCGGGCGCCGTGCATCCTTATTCCGCCGGCATCCTCGGCGGACTTGTGGGCGCCCTCGCCATGGCCATCGTCGCCTGCGCTTGGGGAATTGTTTTCCAGGGCAGCCCATGGCTCCCGATCAATCTGCTCGCCGCCGTCGGCGATCCCGGCCTCGCGGGCCAGACCTTCGAGCAGCTCAAGGTCTTCAGTTTCCTCGGCCTGATCATCGCCATTGTCGTCCACATCACGACCTCGATCATGGTCGGTCTGCTCTACACCGTGCTGCTGCCCATGCTTCCTGCAAAACGCGAATGGCTCTACGGCGGCATCATCACGCCCGTCATCTGGTCCCTCCTCATCTGGGCTTCGATGCGGTTCATCAGCCCGATGATGGGGCAATACATCAATTGGTTTGCCTTCGTCGTCAGCCAGGTCGTCTTCGGCATGGTCTGCGGCTACATCGTCTACAAATCCACGAAGGTCGCCGTGCAGCAAAGCTGGCCGATGTCCGCCCGTCTCGGCGTCGAGGCCCAACGCCCCAACGGCACGAACAAAGAATCATGATCCTTTTCCGCGCGCTGCCTGCCATCCTTTTCTGCGTTGCCACGGCAGCGCTCCAGACCGCCTGCGAAAAACGCCCCGACTTCGGCGCGAAGCCCGGCCCCGATGGCAGGATTCCCGAGAGCTGGCACTTCGTCGGCGAGCCCGATCCCGCCAAGGTCTGGAAGCCCACATCGGCCGAATTGAATTTCGAAAAACTCTACGCGTTGAATTGCATCGCCTGCCACGGCATGGGCTCCACGATCGGCGCGGCGATCTCGATGGACAACCAGACCTACCTCAACCTTCTCCCGGCCGACGTGTTGAAAAACACGATCATCAACGGCGTGAAGGGCACGCGCATGCCGGGCTACGGCGCGGTGGTGGGCGGCGACCTCACCGAAGCGCAGATTGATGTTCTCACGAACGGCATCCTCGCGTTGAAAAAGCCTCTCGATCCCGCCACCGGCGCGCTGCCTCCCTACTCCGCGCCTCCCGGAAACGCCGCCAATGGCCAGGCCCTCTTCAACCAGTCGTTCGCGAAGGATAAGCCGCCCGGGGAAACGTATCTCAACCCCGCCTTCCTCGGCCTCGTCAGCGACCAATACCTCCGCACGCTCGTCATCGTCGGCCAGCCCGAACTCGGCTACCCCGATTACCGCAACTTCATTTCCGGCCACCCGATGAACGACCAGGAAGTCTCCGACGTCGTCGCCTGGCTCATTTCCAACCGCAAAAACGAATACGGCGCCCCCCTCGTCGCATCTCCGGCGTCGAATCCGCCCGTCGCCCCACAAGTTCCATGAGTTCGCCCGAAAAACCCACCGACCCGCCCACACCCTGCTCCTGCGAAGGCGCGGAAAGTGCAGCCAAGCCGGGCTTCAAACCGTCGCGCCGCGACTTCCTGCTCGCATTCGGAGTCAGCCTCAACGCCGTCGCCGGCGCATTGATCGGCGTCCCCGTCCTCGGCTACGCGCTCTCGTCCTTCGCGAAGAAATACAATCTCAAGGAAATCAACCTCGGCCCGATCGGCAATTTCCCGGAAGGCACCACCCGCCTCGCAACCTACAAAAATCCCTACAGCCGCCCGTGGGATGGCGAGATGGACGAAATCCCCTGCTGGGTCCGCCACATCAAGGGCAACGAATTCCAGATCTTCGCCATCAACTGCACCCACCTCGGCTGCCCGGTCCGCTGGTTCGAGGAATCCAAGTTCTTCATGTGCCCGTGCCATGGCGGCGTCTATTACGAAAACGGCGATCACGCCGCCGGCCCGCCCCCGCGCGGCCTCTACACCTACGAATACAGCGTCAATGACAAAGGCCAGTTGATCCTCATGGGCGGCATCCTGCCCACGCTCGCGACCAAAAACGTATGATCGGCAAGGCAACCAAAGCAGCGCAGGGCGTTTTTCAGTGGCTCGACAGCCGGCTTCACATCGCCGAGCTGTGGGAGCACACCGCCGGCCACCACATCCCGAAAAAATCGGCGAGCTGGTTCTACGTCTTCGGCAGCGCCACGCTCCTCTGCCTCGTCATCCAGCTCATCACCGGCTCGCTGCTCGCCTTCGCCTACGTGCCCTCCGGCGCCGAGGCCTTCACCACTCTCCACTACCTCACGTTCGAACAACCCCTCGGCTGGATCCTCCGCGGCATCCACTACTGGGGCTCGAATTTCATGGTCGCGATCATGCTGATCCACATGACGCAGGTGTATCTTTTCGGCGCCTATAAATATCCCCGCGAGCTCACATGGGTCTCCGGCGTGCTCCTGCTCCTCATCACGCTCGGCCTCTCGTTCACCGGCCAGGTGATGCGCTTCGACGAGGACGCCTACTGGGGCATCGGCATTGGCGCCGCCATCGCCGGCCGCTCGCCCGGCATCGGCGAACAGGTCGTCCAGCTCATGCTCGGCGGTCCGATCATCGGCGCGGAAACGCTCTCCCGATTCTTCTCGCTCCACGTCTTCATCCTGCCCGGCGCCATTCTCGCCGTCATCGCGCTTCACCTCCGTCTCGTCCTCGCCAAGGGCATCAACGAATACCCGACTCCCGGCGTGCTCGTGAACCGCGAGACCTATGACCTCCACTACGCAAACATCCTCAAGAAGGACGGCATGCCCTTCGCGCCCTACGGCATCTGGAAGGATCTCGTCGCCGGCGGCATCGTCCTCATCGCCATCGTCGCATGCGCCCTCTACTTCGGACC
This sequence comes from Chthoniobacterales bacterium, assembly GCA_050737475.1. Lineage (GTDB taxonomy): Bacteria > Verrucomicrobiota > Verrucomicrobiia > Chthoniobacterales > JAATET01 > JAATET01. The sequence continues at coordinate 642 of JBOHXO010000291.1, read as the reverse complement.
GAAAGGCCCGTTCGGGCCGCCCGACCCGACGCAAATTGACGCCAATCCGCGCCCTGATTTCTACTTCATGTGGATCTTCGCGGTCGCCGCGCTCATGCCCGATTACATGGAAACGGTCGCGCTGCTCATCGGCCCGCCCATCGGCATCGGCCTGCTCATCCTGCTCCCGTTCATCAACAACACCGGCGAAAAACATTGGAGCCGCCGCCCCGTCGCCGTCCTCACCGTCATCTCGCTCTACCTCAGCCTCGGCCTCCTCACATGGTGGGGCATCACCTCGCCATGGTCGCCGAACATGACCGCATGGCGCTCGTCGCCGACGCCAAAGGAATTCCTCGAAAACCGCACCCCGCTCGAACTCCAGGGCGCCATCGTCATGCAGGAAAAACAATGCCGCAACTGCCACGCCATTGATGGCCTCGGCGGCACCCGCGGCCCCGACCTCTCCGACGTCGGCACGCGCCTCACCGAGCCGCAACTCATCCGTCAGGTCATCCAGGGCAGCGGCAACATGCCCGCCTACGGCAAGAATCTTCAACCCTACGAGATTGATGCCGTCGTCGCCTACATGGTCTCGCTGCGTCCGAATGGCGTTCCCGCCGCCCGCGACAGCACCTTCCCACTTCCGCCGCCGCCGAAAAC
>JBOHXO010000290.1:0-1676 GCA_050737475.1 Chthoniobacterales bacterium | reverse complement strand
CGCTGAATTGTCAGCGATTGTTGCTGGAGATGGACGACGAGATGATCGGTCATTTTGGGCATCGTCATCTCTTTTGCGCCACAGCCGAGCAGTTCCTTGCGGGCCTTGCTTTGGTCGTAAATTCGCGTGGTCTGCATGCTCTTGTGATTTCGCACGACGAGCCAGTCGGCCTGGTTGCCGATGCGGCTCACCGCCTCGCCGGCCTGGTGCACCGTGTCCTTGTCCTCCTCGACAATCAAGACCAGCGTGAGTTCGAGGTGCATCGCGTGGCGGAGCTTGAGCAGGTTTGTCTCCTCCAGCCAGTCGAGGAAAATGCGCTGCTGCGAACCGACGCCGTCCACGAGCACCAGCGGATGGTCGTCCATCACCTCGATGATGCGGTCCAGATTTTCCGAATGGCGGATGTCGAGAAATTGCGACTCGGGCACGAACCGCGTGAGCGTCGAGTTTTGATAATCGGGATCGAACGCAAGGAACGACCGCTGCCGCTCGGCGAGCCATTGCGCGAGCAGGATCGTGAAAAACGATTTGCCCACCCCGCCCTTGTCCATCGCCACGAGAATAAGCCGCCTGCCGCCGCTGGCTCCGCGGGTCGTGGCTGGGGAGGACTCTGCGATCGGCATGGGCTAGACCTCGGCGGGAGGCACGCGCGGCTTCGAGCCACTCGGAGCATCCGTTGCGCCGGCCGCAGCGGACGCAGCTTCCGCTTTCGGCGCGGATTTTTGGACGTTGATCACCGAGCCGGGCAGGAGAAAATCCCGCGCGCTCGTAAATTCGTCGAACAACCGCTGCTGGTAGGACCGCATGCGCTGCCGCTCGAGGAAAAAGATGCTCTCGTCATCAATCAACGCGCCGATGCTCTTGCTCGATTTCTGGATCATGCTGTTGAGGTTCCAGGGCAGCCGCTCCATCGTGATTTCCTTCGCGCCGGCCTCGAGCAGCATGCGGCGGGCGTTGCTCGTGTCGTAGATCTCGGTCACCGGCGAGGTCTTGAGGTTGCGCACGACCAGCCAGTTCGCGCGGTCGCCGATGCGCTGCACCGCCTGCCCGGCCTGGAAGACGGTTTCCTTGTCCTCCTCGATGATGAGCAGCATGGTAATATCAAGGCTCAACTCCTCGCGCAGGTCGAAGACACGCGTCTCTTCGAGCCACTCGATGAACTTCATCTGCAGCGAACCCACGCCGTCGGTGAGCACGAGATCCGTGCGTTCGAACGCCCGCACGACATTGTCGAGATGCACCGCCTCGCTGATGTCAATGAACTCGGCCTCGGGATAAAATCGCGTGAGCGACGAGTTGCACCAGTCGGGATCGAACGCGACGAACGGGATGCTCTGCGCGCGCAGCCATTCGCAGATATTGATCGTGAGATACGACTTGCCCACCCCGCCCTTGCTCGTGGCGGGAACGATGAGCCGCTTCGTGCCGGCGGGCTTGTATACAGGCGGCGCGGTCTCCACATGCGGCGCTTCGGGATGCGCGATCTCCGCGGCTGGTCGCGACCTGCTCAAAAAACGACTGTAGATGCTCGAGGGCTCTTCCATACGTGGTCACGCTCCTTGGCGCGAACATTGCCGGTCACCTAAGCGGAGAACATGCGCACGCGCAAGTCTCCAGAGGCGAACATCGCACTTGTCATCACGAGCGGCGTTGCTAGCCTGCCGGAACTTCCTCGC
>JBOHXO010000289.1:0-7795 GCA_050737475.1 Chthoniobacterales bacterium | reverse complement strand
GCGGGGGGAATGGTCGTGTTCCGGGAGCGCTTCGCACAGCGAAGCGTGGCGTTTGCAGCGTCGCGCGCAGGGCGACGGCTACAGGTGTCGGCGGCGCAGGAGGACGATGCCGCCGAGGAGGGCGGCGAGGGCGATGCCGTAATCGTGCGGTTCGGGGATGGCGACGAGGTTGATGGCGAAGTCGCTGTTGTGATTCAGCACGGCCCAGACGGTGCCGGCAGAGGTGTTCACGCCGTAGGTGCCGAGGTGGAAATCGGTGGCGGAATTGTAGGCGCGGTTGCCGACCGATGATCCGACGCCGCCGAAGTTGCCGTCCACGGCGTTGACCCACTGCATCGTGGCCGGATTGAACCAGCCGAGGTAGCTCGTCGGGGTGACGTTGGCGATCTGGAGCTGCAGCACGAAGATGTCGGTGGCGCCGGTGAGGGGGTCCACGACGGGCACGCCGCTCAAGTTGAAGACGTCGCTCAGGCGGGTGTTGTCGTTCGTGGCGGGAGAGAAGGCTGCGAAGCTGCTTTGGAGGGAGGCTGGCGTGCTGGTCGTGCCGCCAAGGATCGCCCCGGTGGTGATGGTGCCGCCGGTGACGTCGCCCTTGAAATCGCCGAGCGACGCGAGGCTCGTGCCCGCGCCGATCTGCTGGGCGAGCGTGCCGCCGGCGAGGGTGATGGTATTTGGAATGGTGATGCCGGCCTGGAGCTGGAGCGTGCCGCCTTTGACGACGACGGCGCCGGTGCCGAGGGCGTTCACGCTGCCGGGAATGAGAGTGCCAGCGAGGACGAGCGTGCCGCCGGTGTAGGTGCTGTTGCCGGTGAGGGTGAGGGTGCCCGTGCCGAGCTTGGCGATGCCGAATCCGGCGGTGATATTCGAGCCGTAGGTGAATTCGCCGGCGCTGCTATATGTCGTGTCGATGCCGAGGAAGGAGCCGTCGAAAAAGCCGCTATGGACGGGCGAGATGAACAGATCGAGGTCGGCCGCGGAGTAAAGTCCGGTGTTGCCCGCGCTGAAGGCCAGGGTGGCGCCTGCAGAGACGGTGTAGTTCGCCGAGGTCCATTTTGCGGTGTTTCCATTGAAGAACGAATGGGGTGCGGTGCTGAGCAGCGTGCCGGCTTCGACCCGCACTTTGCCGCTGGTGCCGCTGGAGGAGACGGGAGCGATCACATTCCCGATTGAGGTGGTGCCGCTGCCGCGCTGCACGAGATCGAAGGTGCCGGAAATGGAGGGCGAAAAGCTGATGTCGTTCGTCTGGTTGAAGTTCACGGTGCCGCCGGGCACGGAGCCGAAGCTCAGCGAATCGGCCTGGAGCTGGCCCGCGGTGGTGGGATGCGAAAGATCATACGCGCCGATGTTTACCGTGACCGTGGAGCCGGCTGCATTACCGAGAGTGACGGCTCCCGTCACGGAAACGGCGGAGCCGGACTCGAGAGTGAGCGTGGCGTCGCTGGCGATGCCGTTGCCGAGGGTGAGATTGCCGGAGTTTGTCCATTGCGACCCGCTGCCTCTCACGCTCACGCTGCCGACCGAGCCGGTGTCTGTGGCGATGAGGCCGTTGACGTCCGTTACGATGGCGCCGTCCGCGATGTCGAGCGTGGCGTGGGTGAAGGAGTTCGCGCCGATGGTCAGGTCGGCGGTATGCAGCCATCTCGAGCCGCCGCCGCTTACGGTGACGGCGGCCTGCGAGTAGGAGCCGGCGGCGACCGTGGCGCTGGCGTCGTTCACGGTGCCGTGATCGAGGATGTCGAGCGAGATGTCTGTCACGCTGTCGCCGTCGCCGATCGCGAGGTTCGAGGAATTCGTCCATGTGCTCGGGCTGCCGCTCACGATCACGCTGCTGTGGCTGGTATTGTGGCCGATGGAGCCGAGGGTATTGCTCACCTGAGCGCCTGCGAGGATGCTGAGCGAGGAGCCGGCGCTGGCGTTGTCGCCGACGGTGAGGGCGCCGGTGTTTGTCCACGAGGAAAGCGGGCCGCTCACGGTCACGGTGCTTTTGACGAGCCTGCCGTTGACCGAGCTGACGGCGCCGCCGTCGAGGATGTCCATCGTCGCGAACTGGAGGGTCAGATTTCCGGAATTCGTCCACTTCGAGTTGCTGCCGCTCACCGTGACCGAGCTGCCGTGGTTCGTGAGCCCGACGGTGGCTGTCGTGTCGCTCACGACGCCCTGGGCGAGGATGTTCAGCGTGCCCTTGCCGAAGCTGCCGATGGTGAGGGCGCCCGAGTTTGTCCAGCTCGAGGCTCCTGTCACAGTCACCGTGCCTTCGGAGCCGCTCGCGTCGCCGATGACTGCGGTGGCGGCGCTCACGGAGCCGAAACCGCTGATGGTGAGTGTGCCCTTGCCGGAGCTGCCGATGGTGAGTGTGCCGGAATGAGTCCACGACGCAGTGTCGTCCACGGTGACGGTGCCTTCGGAGCCGGAATCTCTTCCCAAATATGCGTTGGACTGGCTTTCCACCCGCGCCGCGGAAAGGACATCGAGTGTGCCGGAGCCGCCGGCGCCTACATACAGCGGCCCGCCGACCGACCATTTCGAGCCGCTGCCGGTGACGGTCACCGAGCCTGTGGTGCCGACGGCGTTGGCGATCTGGCCCGTCTGGCTGGCCACCGTGGCGTTGTTGGAAACAGTCAGCGTGGCGGCGTCGGCGATGCTGCTTTCGACGGTGAGGTCGCTGCCCATGGTCCATTTGGAGCCGACCCCGGTCACAGTTGCCGCGCCGTGGGTGATGCCATGGAGGCTGGCCACGGAGCCGGCGTTTTCAATCTTCAGCGTGCCTGCTTCCAGGTCCATGTCGGCGTCCGGGTGGGAGATGCTGCCGATATTCACGTTGAGCGTGCCGGCGGCGATGGTGGTGCCGAAAGAGTAGGTGTTCGTGCCGGTGAGTTTGAGGGTGCCGGCGCCGAGTTTGACGAAGCTGCGTCCAAGGAATCCGAGCGAATCGGAAATGTTCGCTGCGGTGGTGAAAACGCCGCCGGTGGCATTGGTCGTGTCGAGGGCGAGGATCGATCCGAATTGGAAGCCGGCGTCGAAGTCGCCGAGATTGACGATCGCGTCGAGGTCGGCGGCGGTGAACTCATTGGCACCACCGACATTGAGGACGGCCGTGGCGCCGTATTTGACGGAGAAATTCGAAGCGGCCCAAGTGGGGGCGTTTCCGTGGGAAAGCGAATCACGAGTCGCGAAGATCATGGTGCCGCTCTCGATGGTCGTGATGCCGGTGAGCGTATTCGTGCCGGTGAGCGTCGTGGTGCCGGCGCCGCGCTGCACGACTCCGCCCGCGCCGGACATCGAGGTGGAGAATGTGGTCGCGCCGGGCTGGTTGAAATTCACGACGCCCGTGCCGTCGCCGAAGGCCAGGGTCGCGGCCTGCAGGGTGCCTGCCGTAGTGGGATGATCGAGATCGTAGGAGCCGAGGTGCAACGTGCCCTTGCTGCCGGCTTCCTTCGCGACGGTCACATTGCCGCTTGCGGAGACGATGGCGGAGTTTTCGATGTTCAGCGTGCCGTCACCGAGTTTGCCGATGACGATGTCGCGCCCGCCGATGGTGCCGCCGTTTTGAGCGGCTGCGGTGGCCGTGCTTCCGGCGAGATCGCCGACGATGAAGTCGGCCGAGGGGAGCGAAACGCCGCCGCCATCCACGACGAGCGCGCCTTCCCGGATTGACGCGCCGCCGGAGAAGGAATTCGTGCCGGTGAAAGTGAGGACGCCGGCGCCGACCTTGGTGAGAGTGATGGCTGCCGTGCTGTCCGAGGAAATCGTCAGCGCGCTGCCGGGCGCGTTGCTGACGTCGATGGCGAGGAACGAGCCGGACTGGAAGCCGAGGCCGGCGAGAAGGCCGAGATCCGAGCCCGTGAATTCATCGGCACCGCCCATGTGGAAGGCCGCGGTCGCACCGGAGTTCACCACGAGTTTCGTGGCGGTCCATTTTGCGGTGTCGGCGTTGTAGAGCGCGGTGCGCGTGGCGAAGGAGAGCGTTCCCTCCGCGACTGTCGTGGTGCCGGCGTAGGAATTTGCGCCGGCGAGGGTGAGCGTGCCGGCACCGGTTTTTGCGAGGCCGAAGGAGCCGGAGATATTCGAGCCGTGGAGGAATTCGCCAATCGCGTTCGAGGTATCCAGGCGGAGAGTCGAGCCGCTTTGAAAGCCGCCCGTCGCGCTCGCGAGGTTCGTGAGAACATCGAGATCCGTCGTGGAAAATTCACCGGCGCCGCCAACCGGCAGAGCGAGCGTGGCGTCGTTGCCGACGATGATGTGCTCCGGCGTCCATTGCGCCGAGTCGCCCGCGTAGAGCGCCTGCGGACCTGTGAACGCGAGTGTGCCGGCGCTGACCGTCGTCGCGCCCGTGTAGGAATTCGCGCCGGCCAGCGTGGTGATGCCGCTGCCGCGCTGGAGCACGCTGCCCGCGCCGGTGATCGGAACGGAGAAGGTGATCGCGTCGGTCTGGTTGAAATTCACGACGCCTGTTCCCGCGCCGAATTTCACCTTCGAGGCATTGAGCACGCCGGCCGTGGTCGGGTGCGCGAGATCGGGCGAGCCGATGTTCAGCGTGCCGCTGCTGCCGGCCTGCTTCGCGACGATCAGTCCGTCCAGAAATCCGCCGCCGATGCTGGCCGCTCCGCCGTTTTCAAGCGTCAGCGCGCCGGTGCCGGATTCACCAATCACGGCGTCCGCGCTGGTCCAGCTCGAGCCGGCGCCGGTCACCGTCACGGTGCCCGTGCTGTCCGTGCTGCCAATGGACGATGAGTTGACGGTTACGGAGCCGGCATTCGAGATCCTGAGCGCGGCGTCGGCGCCGGCCACTTCGCCGACGACAAGATTGGAACCGGCGCTCGAGATGCTGCCGCCATTCACGGCGAGCGTGCCGCCTTCGACGAAGGTGCCGCCGGTGTAGGTGCTCGCGCCGGTGAGCGAAAGCGTGCCGGCCCCGAAAACCGCGAAGCGGATCACGTTCGCGCCGAAGTTCGGGTCGGCAATCCCGGTGCCGTAGGTGAAGTTCGTGGTGGCAGCCCCGGTGTCGATGCCCAGTGCGGCAGCGGCCTGAAATCCACCCGTATCGGTTCCCAATGCGGTGATAATATCGAGGTCATCGGCGGTGAAGCCATTCGTGCCACCCACCGCGAATTTGGCAATGACGCCACCGCCGATGATGAGTTTTTCGGCGGTCCAGTTTCCGCTCGCCAGCGAGTCGCGGGTCGCAAATTTCACCGTGCCGTCGCTGATCGTCGTGACGCCGTCATATGTGTTCGTGCCGGAGAATGTGGTGCTGCCGGTCCCGCGCAGGAAGACGTTGCCCGAGCCGGTAATGGAAGCGGCGAGAGTGATCGCGTCGGTCTGGTTGAAATTAATGACGCCGGTTCCCGCGCCGAATTTCACCGAGGTCGCCTGCAACGAGCCGGCGGTGGTGGGCGAGGTCAGGTCGTATTCGCCGATGTTCAACGTGCCGGTGCTGCCGGCCAGATTGGCGATCGTCAAGGTGCCGCCGACCTTGACGGTGCCGCCGTTCGCAACGGTCAACGTTCCCGTGCCGGAATGCCCTGCGAACATGGCACCGAGCTTGTTGTCGAACAAAGCAGTCGGGCCCGTCACCGTGATCGTGCCCTCGGAGCCAGCGGCATCGCCGATGAAGGTGGTTAAATCCTGGATCGTGCCGCTCGTGAGATTCAGGACTGTATGCGAGCTGTTCGTCTTGCCGACGGTGAGAGTGTCGTTGAAGGACCACGGCGTCGCATGGTCGCCGGGAACGTTGGTGGTGGTGTCGCCATCGAGCACCACGGCGTCAGGCCCCGCGAAAACCATGGGCATGGGCAGTAAAAGGACAGCGGCAAGGAGGGCGATTTTCATGGAGAGATGGAATGGGTGGGTTCAGGCCGTGCGCCGCCCCACCTTCGCGCCGAGGACGTATCGGTAGATATTGGACGAACTGCCGTCGTTCATGGTCGCGGGCACGCTGCCGTCCAACACATAGGTCGTGGCGGCACGGAGTGGAGCGAGGACTGCGGCAAGCAGCACGAGAAAGATGACGGGCTTCATGGATTGGACGAAGGTTTTCGCAACCCGAGTTCCACCGTCGAAAAGGAAAGACGAATTGCTGCCGGACTGTCAGCAAAAGGAATGCCAGTGTATAGGTAATTCCCTTTTGATAATAATGTGCAAATTCCTTTTAAGCAGGAACTTGCATAAGGGTGACAAGCCCCTTTGCTAACCGGGAACTGGCTGCGGAGCATCCACCCATTTTCCGTGCTCGCGGATCAGATCAATGAGACGGTCCACGGCTTCGGTCTCGGGGATGTTGAACTTCACGGGCTGCTTGCCGACGTAGAGGTTCACCTTGCCGGGGGCGCCGCCCACGTAGCCGAAGTCGGCGTCGGCCATTTCGCCGGGACCGTTCACGATGCAGCCCATGATGGCGAGACGCACGCCCTTGAGGTGCGCGGTGACGGCCTTGATGCGGGCCGTGGTGGACTGGAGATTGAAGAGCGTGCGACCGCAGCTCGGGCAGGCGACGTAGTCGGTCTTGAAGATGCGCGCGCCGGCGGCCTGGAGGGTGTTGTAAGCGAGGCGGAGGGATTGGCCGGGCGCCTCCTCGCCCTGGATCAATACGGCGTCGCCGATGCCGTCGCACAATAGCGCGCCGATGTTTGTCGCCGCTGTGAGCAGCGACGACAAAAATTCGGAATTCGAAATGGGGAATGCGGAATTTTCATTTCCAATTTCGCATTTCGCATTCCGCATTCCGCCGAACGTGTCCTTCAACAAAATCGGGTGGCGGGAATCGAGGCGGCTGGCGAGCAGGCGGTAGGCGCTGATCACGTCGAGATCGCAGGCGTCGGGAATGGTGACGAGCGCGGCGTCGGGCAGGGCGTTCGTTGCATGGATCGAGTCGGTGTCGCGCGGGTCAATTTCCAATACGTCGGCCTGCTCGAGCACGATCTCGGGCTGGAAGTCGCCGAGCTTGTCGAGCTTGTGCGCGAGCTGGTCGAAGGTTTTCTGACGCACGACGACGCGCATCGTTTCCTCGCCGCCGACAGCGACGTCGCCGGCAAGGATCGTTTCCGTGGGACGGCGGGAATATTCGAATGGAGAATTCGAAATTCGAAATTCGGAATGGGAAATTTCGCATTTCGCATTTCGCATTTCACATTGCGCGATCAGCGCCCTGGCGACGGGGATTTCGTGGATGCTGTCCTCCGTCAATGAGACGCGGATCGTGTCGCCGATGCCGTCGTGGAGGAGCGAGCCGATGCCGATCGCGCTTTTAATGCGGCCGTCCTCGCCGTCGCCGGCTTCCGTGACTCCGAGATGGATGGGGTAGTTCCAGGGAGAATTCGGAATTCGAAATGGGGAATGCGGAATGGAAGTGGCTTCATTCGCAATTTCGCATTTCGCATTTCGCATTGCCTCGTCGTCGAGCGCATCCAGGCGCGCGACGAGGAGGCGATACGCGGCGATCATGACCTTCGGGTTCGACGACTTCATCGAGAAGACGAAGTTGTGATAATCGTATTTGCGGGAGATGCGGGCGAACTCGAGGGCGCTCTCGACCATGCCGAGCGGCGTGTCGCCATAGCGGTTCATGATCCGGTCGGAAAGCGAGCCATGGTTCGTGCCGATGCGCATGGCGATGCCTCGCTGCTTGCAGATGTCGAGGAGGGGCTTGAAGGTCTCCTCGATGCGGACGAGCTCCTCGTCATACTGGTCGTCCGTGTATTCACGGACGGCGAACTTCTTCTTGTCGGCGAAGTTGCCCGGGTTGATGCGGACCTTGTCGACCCACTGGGCGGCCTCGAGGGCGGCGTCGGGCTTGAAA
>JBOHXO010000288.1:0-3684 GCA_050737475.1 Chthoniobacterales bacterium | reverse complement strand
CTCACCCGCCATCGCGTCGAGATCCTCCGCGATATGGACGACGTGCCGGCGCTCAATCTCGACAAGCACAAGGTCCTGCAAATCCTCATCAACCTCGTGCGCAATGCGAAGTATGCCTGCGACGAGTCGGACCGTCCCGACAAGCAATTGACATTGCGCGTGAAAAACGGCGATGGCCGGGTCCGCATATCGGTGATTGATAATGGGGAGGGAATTCCGCCGGAAAACCTGACGCGCATCTTCAACCACGGCTTTACGACCCGCGAGGGCGGCCATGGTTTCGGCCTGCACAGCAGCGCGCTGGCCGCGAAGGAACTGGGCGGCTCGCTGACCGCCCACAGCGACGGCGTCAACCAGGGTGCGACATTCACGCTCGAACTGCCGTTGCAAAACCCGGAGGCCGCCGATGAATAAGGACAACCGGCGCATCCTGGTGATTGATGACAACGCGACGATCCACGAGGATTTTCGCAAGATCCTCGGCCACGGGCTGGACGGTGAAGCGGCGCTGGATGAAGCCGAAGCGGCCTTGTTCGGCAATGGAGCGGATCATCCCGCGCGCCGGGTCTTTTCCATTGATTCCGCCTTCCAGGGCCAGGAGGGCCTGGACATGGTCTGCCGGGCGCAGGCGGACGACCAGCCTTACGCCATGGCGTTCGTTGATGTGCGCATGCCGCCCGGCTGGGACGGCGTCGAAACCACCGCAAAAATCTGGGAAAAAGACCCGGCCATCCAGATCGTCATCTGCACCGCCTACTCCGACTATTCGTGGGACGACATGCTCGAAAAACTCGACTGCTCGGACCGGCTGGTGATTTTGAAGAAGCCGTTCGACAACATCGAAGTGCTTCAGCTGGCCAATGCGTTGACCGAGAAATGGCGGCTGGCGCGCCAGGCCAGGATCCGGATGGAAGACCTCGAGCACATGGTCGGCGAACGCACCCGCGACCTGCAGGCCACCAACGCTCAACTCGCCGAAGCCACCGAGCGCGCCAACGAAATGTCGGCCCGGCTGCTCGCCGCCACCAGGGCCAAGAGCGAATTCCTCGCGAACATGAGCCATGAGATCCGCACGCCCATGAATGGCGTCATCGGCATGGCGGGCCTGCTGCTCGACACCGGCCTGGATCGCGAACAGCGCGACTTTGCCACGACCATCCGCCAGAGCAGCGACCAACTGCTCACCATCATCAACGACATCCTCGATTTCTCGAAGATCGAGGCCGGAAAACTGGTCTTCGAAACACTCGACTTCGACCTGCACGAAGTGGTCGAGGATACCCTCGAGCTGCTCGCCGCGAATGCGCAGACGAAAGGCCTGGAACTGCTGGGACTCGTGCTGCCGGACGTGGTGACCGATCTCCGCGGCGATCCGGGGCGCCTGCGCCAGATCCTTACGAATCTGCTCAGCAATGCAGTCAAGTTCACCGAGCACGGCGAAGTGGCCCTGCGCGTCTCGCGGCAATCCGAAAACACCGCCGGAATCATGCTGCGCTTCGAGGTGAAAGACACCGGCATTGGAATCCATCCCTCCGCCCGCCAGCAACTGTTCCTGGCCTTCAACCAGGCGGATGGCTCGACGACGCGCCGATACGGCGGCACGGGCCTGGGACTGGCAATCGCCCGGCAACTGGTCGGGATGATGCACGGCGAAATCGGCGTCGAAAGCGAACCGGACAAAGGCTCGACCTTCTGGTTCACCGCCTATTTTGAAAAGCAAGCCACCCGCTCGCTGGAACACAGCGTAGTGGCTCTCGCCGACCTTCGCGTGCTCATTGTTGACGACAACGCCACCAACCGCCACATCCTGCAGCTTCAGCTCGAAAGCCTGCATATGCAGCCCGCAGCCGCATCCGGCGGGCCGGAGGCGCTGGAACTCCTCCGCCGCGGGGCCGCAAACGGAGCTCCGTTTGACCTGGCCATCCTCGACATGCAGATGCCGGACATGGACGGCCTCAAACTGGCCAGCGACATCAAGGCGAACGCCGCCCTGGCCACCACCCGCCTGGTCCTGCTCAGCTCGCTGGGACACGGCTTGACCGCGGACGAACTCCAGGCCGCGGGCATCGAGGAATATCTGGTCAAGCCGGCGAAGCAATCACGCCTCCATGATTGCCTCGCCAGGGTCATGGGCCGCATCGCAAGCGAGCCGGACGCCCCGGCGCATGTGCCCACAATCGTCCCCGACGGAAAAGCTCCCCCCCATCCCGCGCGCATCCTTTTGGCCGAGGATCATGCGATCAATCAGAAGGTGGCCTTGCGCCAGCTCGAAAGCCTCGGCTACCGCGCCGATTCCGTGGCCAATGGACGGGAGGTGCTCGAGGCGCTCGAACGCATCCCCTACGACATTATCCTGATGGATTGCCAGATGCCCGAGCTGGACGGCTACGAAACCACGGAACAAATCCGGCGCGACCATTCTTCCAAGCCGATCCACATCATTGCGATGACGGCCCACGCCATGCAAGGCGACCGCGAGAAGTGCCTGGCAGCCGGCATGGACGATTACGTGACAAAGCCCGTGCGCACCACTGATCTCCAGGCGGCACTCGAACGCTGGCGCCCGGGCGGGGGGCACTAACGCGCCAGCCTCACGGAACGAGGAAGATTTTTCCCGAGTAGGGGTCCTTCACTTCCGTGCCTTTGGGAAAACCGCGCACGTCAATGTAGCCGTCACTCGAATATGGGCTGGTTACGTAGCCGGGCTTGCCGGGCACCGGGATGGCAAAGGGCGTTGCGGGAGTCGCCGAAGGTGTGGGATTGGGTGTGGCCGCCGCGGGCTCTTCTTTCTTCGAACACGCGACGCACACAACGGCGAGAAGGATCAGGAAATATTTCATGGTTTGATTTTGTTGGGCGGACCGTCGTTCCAGCCAGCTACGGCGCGAGGTCGCTGGATTTTTTGGTGCGCAGCGTGCCGATTTGGAGAAACGTCTTCGGCTCGGGCAGGGATGCGGCGACGACGTGCGTGCCGCTGATCGTGAATGGGATGGTCGAGCCGTATTTGGCGTCCGGAGCGGCGGGCGCGAAGGTCACGACGAGCGGGCCGTGCGTGTAGGACTTTGGCGCGGAGGCGCCGGTGGTGAAGGCGCTGACGTTGATCGGCGGAGTTTCCTTCGGCCATTTGGAACGCGGGCCGGGAAACGTGCATTGCTCGAACACACAATTCACGGTGGCTGCGAGGAAAGTCTCGGGCACGGCGCACTGGACGAAGCGGCAGTTTTCGAAGCGCAGCTGGTTGTCGCCCTGGAAGTAGTCGTAGTTTTTTACGATGTCGAAGGAGGGCAGTTTGATGCCGATGAACGTGCTGTCCTTTGCGCATACGGTGTAGTCGCCGACCTTGAGCGGCACGGGCATGAAGGCCTTCGCGAGGATGCAATTCTGGAAGCGCCACTTCGTGCCGAACCACTGGGTGAACCAGCCGCCGGTTTTCCACATGATGGTATTTTCGAAGACGGAATCCGTGGCCTCGAGGCTGCCGCCGAGTTGCGTGGAAATTTTTCCGGTGCGCAGAAAGGAGCCGGTGATTTTCCAATGCTGGCCTTTGTCGATGCTCGTGAATTCGATGCCATCGAGCCATGCGCCGGCCTCGAGAGTGATCGCAAAGTCGCCGGTGAGCTGGATGGGTTTCGCGCTGCGGTAGCCGCCCGTGGCGAGGGTGATGTCAGAGTCCCAGGTTTGGGC
>JBOHXO010000287.1:0-3440 GCA_050737475.1 Chthoniobacterales bacterium | reverse complement strand
CTCATGTGTGCACCACGAACGCGGCATACACATCCTGCGGGATGTCTATCATGCGGTAGTCGGTCGAGTTGACGAAGAGCAGGCTCTGCTTGCCTTTGCCGAGCAGTTGTTCGCTTGAATCGAATATCTCGTGTTCGAGCACGACAAACTTGCGGTTGAAGCTGGCGATCTTGATGCGAACGCTCACGGTCTCGAACTCGCGCGTTTCACGCACGAACTTGTGCTCGAACGACCGCGTGAGGATGTAATACGGCGTGTCCTTGAGGTTGAACTTGGGCATCACCTTGTTGAAAAACAACTCGCGCGTCTTGCCGACCCACATCGCATACATGCCGAAGTAGACGTTGCCGACGGAGTTCGTGTCCGCGTAGGTCGCGATGAAACTGTGGATGAACCATTTGCCTTCGAAGTGGCCGGTGAGGTCGTGAATGCCGATGACCGCGGCTGCTGCGGCGACGGGATTTGTGAGGCTTGTCGGCGGCGCGATGGGCAACGTGCCGGCTTCGCTGGGCATGATCGAAGCGGTGTTGGCGGGAGATTCCAGCTCATCCGCGTCGGATACGAAATCCTCCGCTGACGTTGGCTTGATCAAGAGCCAGAGCACGTAGCCGAGCGGGAGAAGCGAGCCGATGATTTGCAAGCCGGGCAGCGATTGCAAATAGCCGAACGCAAAGATGACGACGGCCACCGAGCCCAGGCAGAACATTTTGACCTGCGGAATCGTGTTCGCGGGACTGATGACGTAGCAGCGCGCGACGCCAAGCGTTTCGTAGCCCACGAGAAACGTGGCGAAGAAGATCATGAAATACTCGAGATCGATGCCGAGGACCGCGGCGGCGAGGGCAATGACGCCGCAGACGAGAAGAATCGGGATTGGCGAAGTGATGAGCCGGGTCGGAATGAGCGCAAAGATCGCATGTGTGCTGGTATTCACGTTCGACTGCAGGAACCAGCGGAAGGCGATGTAGCCGCTGTCGAGCGTCGTGAGAATGCAGACGCACAGGAATACGCAATATGCGGTGAAGACGACGGGATGCGCGTCGATATGCGAGTAGAAAAAGCGCAGCGGCGTGTCGTGCCAGTAGGTGAACCCCTCGACGCCCTTGTGAAAAAATATGCTGCCGCCTTTGCCCAGCACCCAAAGCGTGAGCGCGCCATGAAGCAGCAGCAGCGCGAAAAACTGGATGCTTCCAAAGACGTAACCCCACGCGACGGAAACGCGCTCACGATTCATCTGGATCGCTCGCTGCCATTGCTGAAGATCCAGCCACGGTCCGACGAGAAAGCCCGTGCAGATCGGAACGACGTAGCCCCAAAAGCTCCATGTGTCCGTCGGCTGCGCGGTCCACACGTTCGTGGAAGCCGGCGCAAATTTATCGAGCGAAGCGGCCACGATGACAACCGCGACCAGCAGCAAAAGGAACAGCGCGCCGTGGCTGAACTTGATGCGCTTGATGTTGAATTCCTCGCCGAAAAGAATCGCCGCCGCGAGGACGATGAGAAGCGTGAGCGGCAGGTAGAGAAATGCGAGCGGGAGGTTCAGCGGCTGAACGACGTAGTGAATGATCGCGAAGATCGTGAGCGTGATCGCGAGGACCTGGTAGAGGAAGAAGATGAGCCGGAACGGGCGAGACCAGCCGACGAAGAAACTGGCGAGCGCCTCGGAGCCCTTGTTTTTCTGCCGGTGCGCGATGTGTTGCGTGATGAGGCCGAACGCCATGAGTCCGATGAAATTCGGAATCGCGAACGTGAGCAGGCCGAAGAGGCCGAACTGCACGGTGAATTGCACCGAGAAGAAAAGCCCGAGTCCCCACATCCAGGATAACGCGACGGTGTTGCCCCAGAGCGCGGTTTGCAGCCAGCGTGGCAGAGGGTTGGAGTGGGCCATTGGGAAAGTTTGGTGTGACGTGCGAGTGGCTAAATAGCTGTTTCCAGCCACGCTTCACAAGCTGTCTGTCACGATCTTCACGCGGGCGCCGGTGCCGACGATGTCGAACAGCTCGATGATGTCGTGCGATCGCATGCGGATGCAACCGTAGCTGGCGGGCCTGCCGATGTTTCGCTCCTCGGGTGTGCCGTGGATGTAAATGTTGCGGGCGTAGGCGTGGCTGTTGGCGGGCTCGAGACCTTTGAGCCAGAGGATGCGCGTGACGACGGGGTCGCGGCCGGGGGCGTCCACGGCGAGCACTTCGCCGGTGGGGCGGCGGTTTTTCAACACGGTGCCGGGCGGTGCGCTGTCGCCGAATTTTTTCGCGATTTTCAACGTGCCGCCCGGGGTGCGGTAGCTGCCGGGCGCGTCGCCAATTCCGTATTTTGACGTGGAGACCGGGTAGGCGGCGATCGGCGCACCGTCCTCGAGCACGACCATGCGCTGGTCGGGCACGGAAATGACGAGGACGTGGCGTTTGTCCTGTGCGCAGCCGGCGAGGACGATGCCCGCCGCGGCGAGGAGAAGGATCTTCAGGACGCCGCGATTGCGGGGGCGCGCTCGAAGGCGGTCCAGCGCTGGAGCCAGAAGCCGACGGATTTCGAGGCGACGTAGCTGAAGCCGATGAAGAAAAGCAGGATGAACGGAACCGAGCTCCATTGGCGGAGGACGATAGCGTGCCATGTGCAGAATGCAAAATAGACCGCGAACACGATCTCGATGATCGGGAGCAGCGAGGCGAGCGGGAGGTAGCTCGTGCGGCGGGTGCGGGCGGGGCGGTTCGAGCCGTATTTGGGAGTGCGGTTGAACGCGGACTGGTGATTGAGGAGCGCCTCGAGCACGGCGCGGGCGTTGTTCACCGACATGCCGATGGCGAGCGAGAGCAGCATGGGCAGCAGGAGCATGTCGCGCATCCAGCCCTTCGGATTCAAATGCCGCTGGGCGCAAATGTAGAAAGTCGCGATCGAGACGGTCGTGGCGAAGAAGATCGGCAGATCAATGACCCACAGGCGCCAGTTCCCGCCGACGTTTGCGGACGACATCGTCTGCGGCAGCATGAGCACGCAGAGCAGCGCGAGCAGGAGGTAGCCGAAGTTCGACGTGAGGTGCATGGTCGCCTCGATCTTGAGGATGAGCGAAATGTTCGAACGCCAGATGGTGGCGAGCATTTTTTTGCAGGTCTGGATCGAGCCCTTGGTCCAGCGATGCTGCTGGCTCTTGAAGCCATTCATGTCGGGCGGGAGCTCGGCGGGGATGATGATGTCGGGCAGGAATTCGAATTTCCAGCCGGCGAGCTGCGAGCGGTAGCTGAGGTCGAGGTCCTCGGTGAGCGTGTCGTGCTCCCAGCCGCCCGCGTCCTCGATGGCCTTGCGGCGCCAGATGCCGGCGGTGCCGTTGAAGTTGAAGAACCGTCCGCTGCGGCAGCGAGCGGTCTGCTCGAGGAGGAGATGCCCGTCGAGGAACATGGCCTGCATGCGGGTGAGCAGCGAGTCGTTGCGGTTGATGTGTCCCC
>JBOHXO010000286.1:0-1791 GCA_050737475.1 Chthoniobacterales bacterium | reverse complement strand
GACCTCCACCGTGCGAGTGTGGATATCGATTTCTCCGCGATGATTCCCGCGCGGAATCTCCTCTCGCTTCCGGCCTACGCGTGGGACAAAACGCGCTGGTGGCACGAGGCGGCGGAATGGCGTGACGCGCGCCTGTCGCCGGGCGGCCGCGGCCTGCTCGATGTGCGGCTTCCTCGCGCGATGCCGACATGGAGCTCCCGGCTGGACGCCCGCCACATGGCCTTCCTCAAGGACCACAAGGTCGAGACGCATGTCATTTTTCCGGCGGCAGGATTCGTCGAGATGATTCTCGAAGCCGGCGTGCAATACTTCGAAGGCCGCCCGTTCGTCGTGGAGGATTTTGAAATCCGCAGGCCGTTGATCGTTCCCGATCCGCCCTCGGGCCTGGTGCTCGAGCTTTCCTACGACCCAAATGGCCGCACGTTCACGATCCAAAGCCGGCAGGGCTCGGCGTGGTCGGTGCATGTGGTCGGCTCCATGCGCGGCGAGCGAATCGAATCCGCCTTCGCGACCGAACCTCGCACGATCGCACCTGGTCTCCAGGCGCAGGACGTGGGTGAATTCTACGGCCACATGAGCGACCTCGGACTGCGCTACGGCGAGGAATTCAAGGCCGTGCGCGAACTCTCGGCGTCCGCGGGAAAATCCGCCGGGCGCGTCGCATTGTCCGATGTCTCCGCGCGACGTGCGGCCGATTATCCGCTCCACCCCGTGCTGCTCGACGGCGCGTTGCATGTCTTTTCCGCCGGCGCGAAAGCCCTCGAGGGCCGCAAGGGGCGCATGAAGCTGCCGGTGCGGTTTTCGCGCATTCAATTTCTTCGCTCGCCGGGAGCCTCGTGCCTCGTCGATGCCGAGGTGCGCACGTGCAACGACGAACTCGTCGAGGGCGGCATCGCTCTTTACAACGAAGCCGGCGAGCCGTGCGTGATGGTGGACGGTTTTCGCGCGATCAGCCTGTCGGCCGCGCGGCGCACCGGTGCTCCCGGCGGGACTCGCGATCTCGTTTATCACGTCGAATGGGAACGCACGCCGGCCATTCATCGTCCCGCATCAGGCGCGCCGGTGTCGCTGGAGCGTTTGCGGAAAGTGGCGGGGGAAGCGCTGGAGGAAATCGTCGCCGCCCGCGGGCGCGATCGCCTCGAAGCCACCCTCGCAGGCGAGGACGAGCTTGCCGCCGCGCAGGTCGCCGCAGGTCTGCAAAAAATGGGCGCTGGCAAGTCGTTCACCGCGGCCTCGCTCGGCGTTGCCGCTCCAATGCGTGCGGTTTTCGCACGACTTGCCGCCGGCCTGGAGTCCCGAGGTTTGCTCACTCGCGCTGGCGAAGGCTGGAAGCAGACGACGAAATTCAAACGCGCGGCGAGCTCGGCCACATCGGCGTTGCGCGCGTTCATTCTGGCCAACCCGGGGCACCTGCCCGAGGGGCTGTTGTGCGCGATGACCTGTGCGGATCTCGGCCCGATCCTGCGCGGCGAGAAGGATGCCGTACAGGTTTTGTTCGGCGGCGCGGGGGCGGAACTGCTCGATCAATTTTACGGCGACGGCCTCTTTGCCAGCCAGTGGATGACGTCGATCGCGAGCGCGGTGCGAGAGATTGCCGGCAATCTGCCGGAGGGCAGGGGATTGCGCATTCTCGAGATCGGCGCCGGCACGGGCGGCCTGGCTGCGCATCTGCTGCCGCTGCTCGAGCGCGGGCTGCATTCGTATGTTTTCAGCGATGTCTCGGCGGCGTTTTTCGGTCCCGCGATGCAGAAGCTCGCGATGTTTCCGGAAGTGGAATTCAAGGTTCTCGAC
>JBOHXO010000285.1:0-3411 GCA_050737475.1 Chthoniobacterales bacterium | reverse complement strand
CCTCGCCAATTGGCGGCTGTGTGAGCATGGCGTTCGAAGCACTTTGCCATTCCGAAGGCGGATTGAAGCCCGCTGCTGTTGCCGATTCCGTGAGCCGCGCGAGGTGGGCGTCGAGCAACAGCGGCGCGGATTCGCGAATCGCGATCGTCTCGAACACCGACATGCCGTAGCGAAAGCCGCGGTCGGTGAGTGGAAGGCCGGCTCCGGCGATGAATCCGGCCGGCCCGAGCAGGCAGGCGTGTGTCATCGCTGGGTTCGCCGATTATTCGTCGTCCTCGTCGCCGGCGCCGAGCTGGCCGTTTCGCTCGAGGCGTTTGCGCAGAGTGGCGCGGGTGATGCCGAGCAGTCGCGCGGCCTGCACCTGGTTGTTGCCGGTGCGCTGCATGGCCTTGAACGTGAATTCGCGCTCGAGCCACGGCAGAAGCTGGATGGCTTCGTCCGTCGCGGCGGTTTCGAAGAGCGTGTTGATCGCGGTGTCAATGGTGAGCGGTGTGGTGGGCACGGCTGCGAAGGTCTGGTTTGCCGCGGGTGCGCTGGATTCCACGGCGGCGCCGATGGGTGCGCTCTGGCCGAGCGGAATGTCCTTCGGCAGCAGCACGTCGCTTTGCGCGAGGACCGCGGCGCGCTGCATCGTGTTCTCGAGCTCGCGCACATTGCCGGGCCATGGATAGGCCTCGAGGGCGCGCACGGCTTCCTCGGAAAGTTTCATCAGCGGGTGGTGGCGCTGGCTGGCGAGTTTTTGGAGGAAATATTCCGCGAGCAGCTGGATGTCCTCCCGGCGGACGCGCAATGGCGGGAGATGGATGCGCACGACGTTCAGGCGGTAGAACAAATCCTCGCGGAACGTGCGCCGCGCGATCTCGTCCTCGAGATTTTTGTTCGTTGCGCAGACGATGCGGACGTCGGTGCGGATGGTTTCGTTGCCGCCGACGCGGGAGAATTCACCCTCCTGCAGCACGCGCAGGAGTTTGCTTTGGGTGGACAGCGGCATCTCGCCGATTTCGTCGAGGAAAAGCGTGCCCTTGTCGCACTGTTCGAAGCGCCCGATGCGCTGGTTGTGCGCGCCGGTGAAGGCTCCGCGCTCGTGGCCGAAGAGCTCGCTCTCGAGCAACGCCTCGGGGATGGCGGCGCAGTTGATGGCGAGGAACGAGCGGTCGCTGCGATGGCTGTAGCGATGGATGGCGCGGGCGACGAGTTCCTTGCCCGAGCCGCTCTCGCCGGTGATCATCACGGGTGCATCGCTGGCGGCGACGCGGCCGATCATTTTGAAGACCTGCTGCATCGCCTCGCTCTTGCCGACGATTTCGTCCTTGTGCTCGTCAACGGTGAGCACGGGCTTGAACGGCGCGGCGGCCTGCATCTCGGCGCGTTCCTGCAGCGCGGCGTCCACGATCAATTTCAAGTTGAACGGAAGCTGCTCCTTGCGGACGAAATCGAAGGCGCCAAGCTTCATGGACTCGATCACTCCCTGGTTGCCGCCGAAGGTGCTGGTGATGATGACCATTGCGTTCGGCGAGTGCTTGCGGATGCGCGCGAGCAACTCGAGGCCGCTCGAGGGATGCAGGTGCACCTCGGCGAGCACGAGGTCCGGACTCTCGATGCTGAAGGTCTTGAACGCGGTGTCGGACGCGGTCTCGGTGAGCACACGCACGTTTTCATTTTCGAGCTGGTGCTTGGCCCACGCGAGGAAGTCGGTCTCGCGATCAACGAGCAGGATGGTTTGTTTGGGTTGTGCCATGGGTGGAGAAGAATTCTAAATGGAGATGGGGATGGAAAATTTCAGACGCCGCCGTAGCGGCGGTTGCGTTGCGAGTAGTCCTCCAGGGCGGCGAAGAGATCGGCCTTTGTGAACTCGGGCCAGAGCTTCGGCGTGACGTGGATTTCCGTGTAGCTGAGCTGCCAGAGGAGAAAATTCGAGAGGCGTAATTCGCCCGAGGTGCGGATGAGCAGGTCGGGATCGGGCACGCCGGCGGTGTAGAGGTGCGCGCTGATGAATTCCGGCGTCACGTCGTCCTCGTTTACGCGGCCCGCCGCGGCTTCGCGGACGATTTCGCGGACGGCATCCACCATCTCGGCGCGGCCGCTGTAGCTCAGCGCGAGGGTGAGGATCAATTTGTCGTTGTGCGCGGTGGCGGCGATGGTGCGATCCAGGCGCTTGCGGCACGGGGCGGGAAGTTCGTCGAGACGGCCGATGGCGCGGAGTTGGATTCCCTTCTCGACCATCTCGTTGGTCTTTTGCTCGAGGAACCGCTCGAGCAGCAACATGAGGCCGGTGACCTCGGCGGCCGGGCGTTTCCAATTCTCGGACGAGAACGCGTAGAGCGTGAGAAATTCCACGCCGGCGTCGCGGCAGCCCTCGACGCATTCGCCGACGGCCTTGCTCCCCTGCTCGTGGCCTTTCAATCGCGGCAGTCCGCGGCCCTGCGCCCAGCGGCCGTTGCCGTCCATGATGACGGCGACGTGGCGCGGCACGGATGCCGGCTTTTCGATTTTGGATTTTGGATTTTCGATTTCCAAAGTCTTCACGATTCTTCCTCTACAGGCGGATGGTCTGGTCGCGACCGGGGCCGACGCTGACGATGCTGAGTTTCGTGCCGATGAGTTTTGTGAGCGCCTCGACGTAGCTGCGGGCGTTCGGCGGGAGATCCTTGTATTTACGGGCGTTCTCGGTGGATTTCATCCAGCCGGGGAACTCGACGTAGATCGGCGTGCAGCGCTCGACTTCGTCGCATTGCGTGGGCAGCACGGTGATTTTTTTGCCGTCGAGTTTGTAGGCGGTGCAGACCTTGATTTTTTCCACGCCGTCGAGGCCGTCGAGATTCGTGATCGCGAGTTCGTCAATGCCATTGACCATGTTCGCGTAGCGCACGGCGACGGCGTCGAACCATCCGCAGCGGCGTGCGCGGCCGGTGGTGGCGCCGAACTCGCGGCCCATCTCGTGCAGGCGGTCGCTGAGGCCGGCATCCTCGGTGGGGAATGGACCTTCGCCGACACGCGTGGTGTAGGCCTTGATCACGCCGAGCACATTGTCCATGCGGTGCGGCGGCACGCCCGAGCCGGTGCAGGCGCCGCCGGCGGTCGTGTTCGAGCTGGTGACGAACGGATACGTGCCGTGGTCAATGTCGAGGAAGGTTCCCTGCGCGCCCTCGAAGAGCATTTTTTTGCCCTTCGCGATCGCGCCGTGGAGATAGACGACGGTGTTCGTGACGAACGGCCGCAGCACTTCCGCCGCGGCGAGATAATTTTTTTCGACTTTCCTGGCGTCAATCGGTTTCGCGCCGAGCGTCTTGAGCACCGCGTTGTTCTCCTTCATGCGCGCCTTGAGCTTCGCCTGGAAGAGCGGTGTGTTCATGAGGTCGGCGAGACGGATGCCGGTGCGCGCGGCCTTGTCGCCATAGGCTGGGCCGATGC
>JBOHXO010000284.1:0-1995 GCA_050737475.1 Chthoniobacterales bacterium | reverse complement strand
ACCTTCACCTGCGGCGCGCCGCCACCCGGAGTGACGACGATGCCGAGGAATGCATGACCCGCTTTCACGCCGGCGATACGCTTGAAATTCGCGTTAACGCCTTTGTCCACGACCTTCCAGAGACGATTCGAGTCAATCGCATACACCACGGGATTCTCGCCGGAGAGATCCAGCGCCACGCCGTGAAGCGCAGTGTTTCCGGCGGTGAGGCGGTATTTGACGCTCCACTTTTTATCCTTCTGATAGACGTCCACGACGCCCTCGGATCGCGCGACGTAAATGGTATTTCCATTGTCCGTGACGGCGAAGTCCTCGGGATTCGTCACATCGAAAAGCACGCGCGGATGGTCGCTGTCGCCGTGGGGAAATCCGTTGAAGTTGGCGACGAAGCCAAAGAAATTCGGACGCAGGCCGGCGAGATAGAGGTCCCCATCGAACGCACGAATTCCTTTTGGAAGAATGGTGTTCAGGAACGTGCCCTGGTTGAAAACGACATCGGTCTTGCCCTTCCAGTAAACGAGATCGTCGCCGCCCGCGAGCCAGGCCCGGTCATCATCGGTGACAACCGTGTCGGCGGATTCCTGGTCCTGGTTCCTGACCTTGGTGGGCGCCGAGACACCGCCGTTTTTCGCGTTGATGCTGACGTAGCCACGAGGGGCGTCGGAATCGTTGCGCGTGTTGAGATCGCCGCTGCCGGAGAAGGGCGGCAGGTAGCCGGCGAGGCCCACGAATTTTCCATCGGGGGAAAGTGCGAGGCGTCCGCCTTGCGTGCCCTGGATCTGCAGACTACCGGTGGGAATCTGGATCGTGAACTGCTCCTTGCCATTGGTCTGGAAGACGCGGACGGAGGCTTGCGCGCCAGTGCTGGGCGGCGTGCCGGAGCCATTGCCGGACTGCGAGACGAGAATGCTGCCACCCGGGACCGGCGCGGCGATGGATGTCGTGGCAAACGCGGTCGCAACGAGCGCGGCAAGCCGGAGAAAGGGACGCAACATGGCGGTTACAATGCGGCGGCCCCGCCTCTTATCAACTGATTTTCTCGAGCAGCAGCGCCTTGAGGTCGGCGATGGCGATGCGCTCCTGCTGCATGGAATCGCGGTGGCGCAGCGTGACGGTTTCGAGTTTTTCGGCGCCGTTCTCGCCGCTCGTGTCGAAGTCCACGGTCACGCAAAACGGCGTGCCGATTTCGTCCTGGCGCCTGTAGCGGCGGCCGATGGCGCCGGCTTCGTCGTATTGAATCATCATGTGCGGGCGCAGCAGCTCGACGATCTCGCGCGTCTTCGCGACGAGCTCCGGCTTGTTCTTCAACAGCGGAAAAATGCCGACCTTCACCGGCGCCATGCGCGGATGAAAGCGCAGCACGGTGCGCGTCTCGGAGGCGCCTTTCTCATCGGTGACGATTTCCTCGGCGAACGCCTCGCAGATGAGCGCGAGCGTGGTGCGGTCCACGCCGGCGCTGGGCTCGACGACGTGTGGAACGAATTTTTCCTTCTTCTCCTCGTCGAAATAATCGAGCGGTTTGCCGCTGGCCGCGATGTGCGCGGAAAGGTCGTAGTCGGTGCGGTAGGCAATGCCCTCGAGCTCGCTGATGCCGAACGGAAACTCGTATTCGAGGTCGTAGGTTTTCTTCGAATAGAACGCGCGGTCGCCGTCGGGAATGTCCACGACGTGGATTTTTTCACGCGGGATGCCGATGTCCTCGTAGAATTTCAAACGCTGCTCGAGCCAGTAGTCGGTGAGCGCGAGGCCGTCCTCGGCGCGGCAGAAATACTCGATCTCCATCTGTTCGAATTCGCGCGAGCGGAAGGTGTAGTTGCGCGGGTTGATTTCGTTGCGGAAGGCCTTGCCGACCTGCGCGATGCCGAACGGCAGTTTCTTGCGCGCGGTGTCGAGCACGTTGCGGAAGTTCACAAAAATCGCCTGCGCGGTTTCGGGGCGGAGATAGACCTTGTTGTCCTCGCTCTCGAGCGGGCCGGCGTGCGACTTGAACATGAG
>JBOHXO010000283.1:0-3157 GCA_050737475.1 Chthoniobacterales bacterium | reverse complement strand
ATTCCCAGGCGGCCGTGTCCTTCGGAAATTTCGCGAGGTAGTCGTTCAAAAGCTTGACCGCTCCGGAAAAATCCTTGTCGCGGTTGCGGAGAATTTGCGCGCGGGTGAGGACGACGGTTTTGGGCGGTGCGGCGGGCCAGGCGTTGAGCGCGGCCTCGGCCATGTCGTAGTCCTCGATGTTGAGCCAGAGCGCAATGAGGAGTTCCTGCGATTTGGCGTCGGAGGGATTGGCGTCGAGGATGCGGCGGAGCAATTCGATGCGCGAGAGCGTGTCGCCGTCCTTCGTGGCGAGCTGGAGTTGCTCGCGGAGCTTTGTCGTATCAGGGGCGGCGTGGAGCGGGAGAACTGCAAAAGCAATCACCGCGATTGCATACGGGGCCCCTCGCAGCGGTGACATGGAAAAGGATGTTGTCACAAGCCCGCGGATTTTCAGCTAAAATCGCCGGGGAGATTCGGACGGAACTAGCGGGTGCGAGGCTTGCTGAGGCGGCCTTTGATTGCGACGGCGGTTTCGCCCGTGCTGGAGAGAATTTTCAAGTCGAGCACGAGGTATTTCCGGTGGCGGTTCCATTGCACGGTGGCCGTGCCGACTGCGACGTGATCCGGGCCGATCTGACCAGGCGAGCTAGACGATTGGGAGAGCGAGAATTGAAATCCCTGTTTTCCGAGATGATAAACGCCGCGATAGTCGCCGACGGTAAAGTTGCCGAACCTGAGCCTGTTTCCCGAATTGAAACGCCAATCCAAGCGGAATGGGAAGGGGAACAAAACATCCGTATTCGACACCGGCGTCAAATAGACGGACGGGTTGGCCGAGAGCTCCATTTCCATCAAACTCTTCCGGCCTCCCAAGTTCAGGTAGAGCTCGGCCGGCATGGACACCGCTTCCCGCGTGGCCACTTCGATTACGATGCGCCCCCGGAAGTCGCCGCTGAGATCAAAGAATGGATTATCCTGCTGCGTCGCATGCGCGGGAAGGGAGAGTGCGGTCAGTGCGAGCGTGAGGAGGAAGCGGCGCATGCGCAGTAATTTAGCGGACTGATAGCGAATCGCCATGCGATTCGGTGCGCAAGCTGGTGAAAGCTTCTCTGAGGCTCGCAGATTCGATGATTCCGGGCCGCCGTTGCAATCGCGACCTCAGCCTTCGAATGCTTCGCTGATCTTTGCGAGCAGGGGCGCTTCGGCCTCGGCGATCCCGTCCACTTTGAGAAATCCAGTGAGAGCATCCAGCGCCGACTTGCGCGCCTCCGCCGTGTCGAAGGCGCTTGCGTTGCGCTCGATGTAATCCGCGAGGTCCACGTCGTTATTGATGCTGGTGACCTCCGTGATCGCGTCGGTGAGGAACACGGTGCGTCCCGTGCCTGATTCCCATTGGATGGAGTCGAGAAATTTGTTGAGCGATTCGTCTTCGGCCAGCGAGAGCAGCCCGTCGGAATACATACCGAGCACGAGGATGCTGATGAGGGCTTCGCGCTGCGGCTGCGTGAGGGAGTCGGTGCTCATGGCCAAACAATTAAGGATGCTGCGCGCGAAACTCAATCGTGAAGCGTGCTTTCGCAGGCCTGGGTTTCCATTAAAAACCGAACGCAAACAAACGATCGCGCGCCGTCCAAACGTCCTGATTCGGAACTACAGCGCCGGCGCGGACTTGTGCCAGTCGGTGGACTGTTCGTAGGCGTCGGCGATCTGGAGGAGGCGGGCTTCGTCGAAGGGCTTGCCGAGGAATTGCAGGCCGATGGGGAGTTTGACTCCGTCTTTTTCACCAAAGCCGCAGGGCACGCTCAGGCCGCAGATGCCGGCGAGGTTTGCGGCGATCGTGAAGATGTCGGCGAGATACATGCGGAGCGGATCGTCGGTGCGTTCGCCGATCTTGAACGCAAGGTCGGGCGAGGTGGGGCAGACGAGGGCGTCGCATTTTTCGAACGCGTTCGTGAAATCCTGGCGGATGAGCGTGCGGACTTTTTGAGCGCGGAGGTAATAGGCGTCGTAATAGCCGCTCGAGAGCACGTAGGTGCCGAGGATGATGCGGCGCTTCACCTCGCTGCCGAAGCCTTCCTCGCGCGTGCGCTTGTAATGATCGAGCAGGTCCTTCGGCGCGCCGGCGCGGTGACCGTAACGGACACCGTCGAAGCGGGCGAGATTCGCGGAAGCCTCGGCGGTGGCGATGATGTAATAGACGCCGACGGCGAACTCGGTGTGCGGGAGTGAGACTTCGACGAGCTCGGCGCCGAGCGACTCGCATTGCTTGATCGCGGCCTCGACGCTGGCCTTCACCTGCGCATCCATGCCGTCCACGAAATATTCCTTGGGGATGCCGAGCTTCACGCCTTTCAAGTCGCGGCCGAGGAGCGACGTGTAGTCGTCCACGGGTTGGTCGAGGGACGTGGAGTCCATCGAGTCGCGGCCGGAGAGAGCGTTGAGGAGAAGTCCGCAATCCCGGGTCGTGCGGGCGAAGGGTCCGATCTGGTCGAGCGACGAGGCGAAGGCGATGAGGCCGTAGCGCGAGACGCGGCCGTAAGTCGGCTTCATGCCGACGCAGCCGCAGAGCGCGGCGGGTTGGCGGATGGAGCCGCCGGTGTCCGAACCAAGCGTGGCGAAGGCTTCGCGCGCGGCGACGGCGGCGGCGCTGCCCCCGCTGGAACCGCCGGGAATGCGGGTGAGGTCCCACGGATTGTGCGTGGGATGGTAGGCGGAATTCTCCGTCGAGGAGCCCATCGCAAACTCGTCCATGTTCAATCGTCCGAAGGGCACGGCGCCGGCAGTGCGGAGTTTGCTGATGACGGTTGCGTTGTAGGGCGAGTTGAAAGGTTCGAGGATCTTCGAACCAGCGGTGCAGGGCTGGCCGAGGACATTGATGACATCCTTGATGCCGATGGGCACGCCGCCGAGCGGGAGATTCACGTCGGCCTGTGCGGCCTCGGCACGGGCGGACTCGATGTCGCGGGAGAGGTAGGCGCCGACTTTCGAATCCACGGCGGCGATGCGGGACTCGAGGGCGTCGAGGGCGTCAACGGGCGAGAGTTCCTTTGCGCGGAGTTTTGCCTGAAGTTCGGCGACGGAGAGATCGTAAATTTCCATGAGGCTCTAAGGAAAGCAGGAAGGCAGGAAAGGGTTATTCGACGACCTTGGTGACCATGAAGAGGCCGTTCGCCTGGCG
>JBOHXO010000282.1:0-2868 GCA_050737475.1 Chthoniobacterales bacterium | reverse complement strand
TCCTTGGAGTCCTCGGTGCTGTCGCTGATGCCGGTGCTCGAGGCGATTGACGCACTGAAGGTGAATTTGAGGTTCGGAAAAGCCGCGGGGTGCTCCTTGTCGTAGGGAACGTAGGGAGGCACGCCATGAATCACGCCGATCAAGGTCCATGCGTGGAAGTGCGAGGCGTCCTTGCTTCCAATCGCATCGCTCGTATTCAAGTCAATGAAGCCGTTGTTATTGCCCTTGCCCAGCGACTCGTCGGTGACGAAACGATTCCCCAGAATCGTGGAGCTGATGAACTGGCTGCTGCCCTCCTCGTAGCTGATGGAGGCCAGGTGAAACACCTGGTGCATCGCTTTCCGGAAGCTGGTGCCGTCGGGTCCGTGCTCCGGATCGTCCTCGGGTTTCATGTCGGTGCGATCAATCCCCCAATGGGAGACCGAACCCGCCTTCAAGCCGGCGCCGCTGTGATTGAAAGGGAAATTCACATTGATCCAGCTTCCCACGAACGAGTGTGTATCGGTCGAGTAAAAGAGCGCCCGGTGATCAATGAGAATCTGATTAAGCCGCCCGACTTCGATGAGTGTGATCCCGAAATCGTTGTAGGGGGCTCCCTTCAAGTTTCCCTCCACGAGAGTGAACGTGGACTGACTCGGGGCCATGGTGGAAGGAATGGGCGTGGGCGTGGTCGTGTAGGCCAGGGCTCCCTTCCCGGCGTCGTGCGGCAGGTAGCGGCACATCACGATGTGGCGATCCAGGCTTGCCCACATGATGTAGTGGACCTCCTCGAGCTGGCCCTGAGCGTTGAGCTCGTGGGTGCCCACGGCATCGCAGGCGGTGGGAGAGAAGAGTTGTCCCGCGCGTTCCGGCGGCAGGCCTTCGTCGGACGACAGCTTTACGAACTTGTCCTCCCCCTTTGCGGCGTCCGCGAGGAAATAGGTGCGGAGATACACATTGCCCTTGGGGCCGTTGGAATACAGGGCGTGGATGTAGATCCCGTCGTCCCCGCTCACCACCGTGGCGTAGTTGAGGTCATTGGAATCATCCTGGGGATTGATGGTATATCGCTTGCCGTAACGCTCCAGCTTCTGGGAGTTCTCCGACTTGCGCAGGGGCTGCACGAAGATGCGATTGCCTTCTATCCTCACTGGAACGCGGCTGTCATTTACACTCCGGGTCATGTAAACGAGATAAAGCTGCGCATCGCGGACAAAAAGGCCCACGATGTAAGTCACCTCCTCGGATGTCACGTTCCTCCCCGAATCACCGGGAATCGAATAGATGACCGTCTGTAAACTGGGATTAAGAGACGGGATGTTGCCGAGGTTGGAATCCGCCGGGGCCAGCAGCACGCCATTTCCGGGGGCCTTTACGCAAGCGAAGTAGGTGGCCCCTTCGAAAGTGGCCATGCCCATTCGCAGCATGATGCCTTGTCCGATCGATCGCGCCATGACATCGTCCCGCACGCCGTCCCGGAATGCATAGTCGCGACCGTCGCAAATGATGTCGGCGCGCGCCGGCGTGGCAAGGCCGGGCAACACCGCAAGCGCGAGCAGCGCGAGGCGCCACATTTTCCGGCAAAGATAAGAAATCGGAAACGCGCGCAGGGAAAGGGGCATGATGGCCGGCAACATATGTGCGAACCGCTCGGTTAGCCATGGAGATATTTCACAAGCGGAACCTATTTTTCCCTAGGAGATATTCCTAGAAACGAGCGAGCGGCTATTCGGGTGTCCGGCCGGCTTTATCACGCAGGAAGAGGTAGTAGCGGTCCTCGTTTTTATCGGTGAGCTTGCCGGAATCGAAGGCCGGTTCGACGTCTCCCATTTCCTTCCTGAATGCCTCCAGATTCCGTTGCGACACCACGAGCGCCATCGGTTTCCCAGCCTTCCAGGCGTCGAATGCGTCGGACTTGTCAGCGAATTTCGCGAGATCGAAATACAACAGCAATCCTTCGTCGCGGGCGCGCGGAAGCGTGATCGTCTCGATGCCGCGTGAATGGGCAAGCTCGCGAACACGTTGCGAAAACTCCACCAGCGCGGGAGTGCCATCGCGGTAGCTCAGCGGCACGAGCCCCAGAAAATAACCACCCGCAAAGAGCATTCCGGCGAGTATCGCGACGGACGAACCAATGCGCACGCGCCGCTCGTTCCACAACAACGCGCACCATTCGACCACGAGCAGGCATAACGGCGGCACGACCGGGAAAATGCGATCCACGCGCTTGGCCGGAACAAGCGTCATGAGCAGCAGCCCGCCCATCGCCCACAGCACGAGCCAGAGCACCTGCGGCTTCATCCCGCGCCGGACGCGCGGAAAGCAAAGCGCGAGCGCGATCAACAGCACGCTCCATGGCGCGAACTTGTGAAGCAGGTGCGGAAAGTAAAACCAGATCGGCTGCGACCGCTCGTCGTCGCGCACGCCTTCCTGGAATTTCGAGGAGAACTCGCGAATGACGACATCGTCGTAGAATTGCTTGTCCATCAGTCCCGCGCCAACCCACGCGAGAAACAACACGAGCGGCATGAGCCACGTCCACCAGCCGCTCCATGCGAGTCCGCGTTTTTTTCGTTCGATCAAAATGAATGCGACCAGTCCGGGCAGCAGGAATGCGTAGATCACCGGACCTTTCGTGAACAACGCCGCGGTCATGAATCCAAAGACAGCCCAGCGTTCCGCGGCAGTCCATGGCGCGCCGTCGCGCAGCTTCCGGTAGATCATCCACCCGATGAGAAAGATGAAGCACGAGAGCATCATGTCGGTGCGCACGAGCGTCGCGAGGCGAGGCGAGAGCAGGTTCAAGCCGAAGGCCGCTGCGGCGAGCGTCGCCCCGGCCTGGTCGAGAACGGTCCTTCCCTCCTGCATGAGCAGCGCGAGGAGAACGAG
>JBOHXO010000281.1:0-3994 GCA_050737475.1 Chthoniobacterales bacterium | reverse complement strand
CCATGTGGTGATGCCGACGTAGATGCCGGCGCGAATGAGTTTGCCGCGGCTGCGGACCTGCTGCGTGACGAAGACGGCGACGAACCCGGTGATGAGCGAGAGGACGATGAAGATTGGCGGCGAGATGGCGTTGTAGGAATCCGTGGAAGGAAGCAGGAAACTGCCCCACAGGCTGCAGAACAGCGCGGCGTAGAGGCCATGGTGGCGGCCGATGAGCACGCACAGGACGAGCGGCGCGAAGGTGTAGGGATAGAGCACGGCCGCGTAGGGCGGCGGCACGGGATTGCCGAACATCATTCGCACGGCGAGCAATTGGACGAAGCAGACGGACAGGATGAGCAGCAGGCGGCTGTTGCTCGCGAAGCTGGCGGGATAATTGATGCCGAGCGCGACGATTGACGTCGCGAAGACGAGCAGGCAGATGACAAAATTCTGCATCGTCTGGATGCCGGTGCCCGCAAACGCGAGGATGCCGAGGCCGAGCACGAACGCGGCCATGATGGAGATCTTCGCGGGCCAGCCCGTCTCGAGCGCCTCGGTGAGGGGGCTGTCCACCTGCTTGCGCCTTGTCTTGCCGCTGGCAAGGCCCTGGCTCACAAGCCGTCTGCGTTGAAAAATTTTCCACATGGGAATTGGTGCCGCGAGCGCGGCTTAGAGCGTGTTGTCCTGCAGGCCGCGGTGCTTGCGGTAGGCGCGGAGGATTTTTTGCACGAGCGGATGGCGAACGACGTCGCTTTCCTGGAAGAAATGGAAACCGATGCCGTCCACATGGCGAAGGGCTTCGACAGCCTCGACGAGGCCGCTGCGTTTGTTTCTCGGAAGATCAATTTGCGTGCGGTCGCCGGTGACGACGCACTTCGAGTCCGAGCCAAGGCGCGTGAGGAACATGAACATCTGCTCGGCGGTGGTATTTTGCGATTCGTCGAGGATGATGAATGCGTTGCTCAGCGTGCGGCCGCGCATGTAGGCGAGCGGGGCGATCTCGATGACGCCGCGATCCATGAAGCGCTGGAGCTCTTCGATCTCGAGCATGTCGTGGAGCGCGTCGTAGAGCGGGCGGAGGTAGGGCAGGAGTTTTTCCTGGAGGTCGCCGGGGAGGAAGCCGAGTGCTTCGCCGGCCTCGACGGCGGGACGCGTGAGGATGATGCGGCCGACTTTTTCCTGCTTGAGCGCGGAGACGGCGAGCGCCATGGCGAGGTAGGTCTTGCCGGTGCCCGCGGGGCCGACGCCAAATGTGATGTCGTGCGCGCGGACGGCCTCGATGTAGGCGCTCTGCCCCTCGGTCTTCGGCACGATGGGCGCCTTGCGCTGCGAGCAGACGATCTTGTGATCGAGCAGGCGGGAGAGATTTTTGGTTTCGCCGCCGGCGGTGTTGCGCAGGGCGTATTGGAATTCGTGACGACGGATCGTCATGCCACGGCGGCGGGCGTCCTCGAGTTCCTCGAAAAGTTTGCGGACGCGCTCGATCTGGCGGGCCTCGCCGTCCACGCGCAGGATGTTGTCGCGTGCGACGACGCGGACTCCGAGTTCGGTCTCGAGTTCCTTGAGCAGCTTCTCGTCGTTCACGTAGAGCGACTGGAGAGCGCGGGCGTTCTCGAATTCGATGGTCGCTCCCTCCGGCGACGATGCGGTGGGGATATCGCTATTTGTAGCCATAAACGAGCGCCCAATGGGTGCGCTCTTCGGGGGATTTCTTGACCTCGACGATGGCGTAGTAAGTGCCGGTCTGCTTCGGCTTCACGAGCACGCCGGCGAAGCGGCCCTTCTGCCAGTTTTCCGTCTCGGCGAGTTTTCCCTGCGAGTCGTAGATGTGCACGCTGAGCGTCGCGTTATCCACGTCGGTGCCGAGGCAGAACCAGTATTCGTTGCCTTTGAAAAGCTGTGCGGTGACGGCCTTCTGATCGCCGACGCCGAGGTCTCCGCCCCATGCGTCCTCGCGAAAGGTGAAGCCCTGTTTCACGTAGGGCGTGGCGCCCTCGTAGGCGAACGACAGGGCGTCGTCCACCGTGGCTTGGAGCGGCAGCGAGAGGGCCAGGGCGGCGAGCGCCGCGAACAGGTGACGGGTTTTCACAAATGTCAGGCGTCGGATGCGGTGATGTTGACGACCATGCGGTTGGTGACGTCGTGGATGCGCTGGACGCTTTCCGGGGTGATTTTGCGGCCGCCGTTTTCGAGGATGAGCGGGCGGATTTCCTTGAGCATGTCCTTGAGCTGGGAGACGAGGTCGTTCTTGCGGAGGCGCGGGCCCATTTCGTCGAGGCGGTTGTTGAAGTAATTCAGCAACTCGGGCTGGTGGAGGAGCTCGGCGCGATCCTTTCGATAATCCTTTTGCACGATGGAGGTGAGCACTTCGGTGCCGCGCACCCAGCCGCCGAGGCTGACGAGCTGCGCGAGGTCCTGGCTCTGGAGTTCGTCCATGGCGCCGCGGACATCCTGGAGGGCGCCGTCCAATTCCTGCCGGGTGCCGTTCCAATCGTGATCGTCGGCCTTTTCGATGATGGCCTTGCTGCGGGCGACCACCGCGGAGCGCACGCCGATGGCGTCGGAGAGCGTGAGCACCTCGCGGCCGATTTGTTTCACGCGTTCGCTATCCTCGGCCTCGACCGCGATGAAGCCCTCGGCGATCACGGTGCCGAGCAGCAGGGCGGTCTGGGCGCGGACGCCGGTGTTTTTGCCAAGGTCCGGGCGGAGTTCGTTCTTCCAATTCGGCGTGCCGAGTTTGTCGAGGACGATGAAAATTTCGCTCGGGACCGGCACGACCACGTCGTCCACGGCGCTGGCGGGGAATTTCGAGAGATCAATCTGGCCCGGCGCGTCCTCGGCGCGCAGAGAGGCCGTGCATGCGACGGCGACCACCAGCGAGGCGGTGGCGGCTGCGATGCCGAAAAAGGTGTTTTTCATAATAGGCGCGTTCAATTTAGTGTCCGGCCACCCGGGGAGACCCCGCTGCCGGCCCGTATCCATAATGAATCGCAAAAGAATACACAATATCCTTACCGCCGCATCTTCAAAGCGCCTGCTTGTGATCGGAGACGTGATGCTTGACGAGTTCGTATGGGGCAGGGTTTCCCGTATATCGCCTGAGGCGCCCGTGCCGGTCGTAGAGGTGTCGAAGGAAAGTTGCTACCCGGGCGGTGCGGCGAACGTGGCGCGGAACCTGGCGGGGTTTGCCGGCGGGGTGCGCGTGCTCGGGGTGCTGGGCAGCGATATTTTCGGCGGGCGGCTGCGCGGGTTGCTCGAGGAGGAGGGGATTCGCACCGATTGCCTGGTCGAGGTCGCGGGGCATCCGACGATTGTCAAAACACGCATCATCGCGCGGCAGCAGCAGGTCGTGCGCGTGGATCGCGAAAAACGCGCCGCGCCGGACGCGGAGACGCTGCGCCGGCTCATCGCGCAGGTCGAGGGCGTGCTGCCGGAGACGGACGCGATTATTTTCGAGGATTACGGCAAGGGGCTGATCGTGCAGGAATTCAAGGACGCCGTGTGCGCGATGGCGCGGGAGCGCGGCGTGCTGGTGACGGTGGACCCGAATCCGACGAACCCGCTCGATTGGTCGGGCGTGACCGCGATCAAGCCGAACCGCCCGGAGGCGTTTGCCGCGGCCGGCGTGCTGATGGGCGAAGCCGGGGACGATCCATTGCAGGACGTGCCGCTGCTCGAGGTCGGGAAGCGATTGATTGACCGGTGGGGCGTGAGCCAGTTGCTCATCACGCTCAGCGAGCACGGGATGATTCTTTTCGAGGACGGACAGGCGCCCTACCACACGCCGACGCGGGCGCAGGAAGTGTTCGATGTCTCCGGCGCTGGCGACACGGCGATCTCGCTCTACACGCTGGCGCTGGCGGGCGGGGCGACGGCGCGCGAAGCGGCCGATGTGGCGAACCACGCCTCGGGCATCGTGGTCGGCAAGCTGGGGACTGCGACGGTGAGCGCGGAAGAGCTCGTGGAGAGCTTTCCGGAATAGGTTTCACACAAAGGCACAAAGGTCACAAAG
>JBOHXO010000280.1:0-1620 GCA_050737475.1 Chthoniobacterales bacterium | reverse complement strand
GGCTGAACCGCGAGCCGGTGCCGGACTGGATGCTGTCCACGCGGCCGTGCACCTTGAGCGAGGGATACGCGTCAATTTTGATATCCACGGACTGCCCGGGGCGCATATGGGTGAGCTGGGTTTCCTTGAAATTCGCGACGACCCAGACCTCGGCCGGCACGATGGCGAGCAATGCGTTTCCGGTCTGCACGTAGCTGCCGGGCTCGGCGTTTTTACGCGTCACGCGGCCGTCGGCGGGTGCGAGGATTTTCGTGTAGGAAAGCCGCAGCTTTGCCGAGGCGAGTATGGCGTTCGCCTGCACGACCTGTGCCTCGGCGGCCTTCACCTCCGCGGCGCCGACCTTGATTTTGGATTCCGCGGAGCGCGCGCTCTGTCGTTTGCTGTCGTAGGCGGCACGCGACGATTGCGCCTGCATTTGCGAGTTGTCGTATTCGCGCTGCGCGATGGCGCCGCTCTTCTGCAACTCGATATTGCGCTCGAGATCCTTCGCGGCATTTTCGGCGGCGGCGCGTGCCTCCTCCATGTCAGCCTTCGCCTGTTCGAGGTCGGAGGTGGTGGCGTCGAGTTGCGATTGCGCCTGCACCAGCTTGGCTTCAGAGCTCGCAAGGTTGGCATTCGCGGTGTCGAGAAGGACGACTTCGTTTTGCGAATCGAGCTGCACGAGCAGGTCGCCTTTTTTGACGATCTGGTTGTCGCTCACGGCCACCTTTTCCACCCGCTCCGCGATCTGCGGGCTGATCTGGATGATGTGCGCCTCGATGAATGCGTCGTCCGTGGATTCCTTGCCGCGTCGCTCGAACCACACGGCGATCGCGACGACGAGAATCGCCGCACCCGAGACAAACAGGATGCGCCGGCGAAGCGCGCTGGCGCGTTTTTGTTTTTCCGCAGAGGGAATGTGAATGGGTGGGACTGGCGCGTGGTCCGGCGGGCTGTCAGCGATTTTTGACGAGGTGCTCATTGGTGGTCGAGGAAGGGCCGGTGTCCATATGGCGGATTGCGGCGAGTGAAAATTCGGTGATGTGGCGGGCGAGCCGTTCGATGAGGTCGTCCGCAGCGAGCAGGCCTGGGAAGATCTGCTGAATGATGTGGCGGTTCTGGCGGTAGAACGTGCATTGGCCGATGATGCTGGTGGCGACGTAGTCGAGTTCCACGCCCTGGAAGCGTCCGCCGCAAAGCTCCGTGAGCGCGCGACGGAGCCATTCGCATTTCGGGCGGAAAGCTTCCGCAATCACCTGGTCGAAAATCCGCGTCGGCTGCGCCATCTCTCGCGCCATCAATTGCCCGTGCCATCGCGGCCGCAGCGGATCGAGGAACCGTCGCAGCAGATTTTCCACGAACACATAAAGCCGTTGCTCCGGGGTCATCGTCGCCTCGTCGTCGTAGGGCAGGCTGCACGCTGCGGTGTGCGCATGGCGCAGCGTTGCGGCGTAAAGTTCGTCCTTGTCGCGGAAATAATAATTCACCGCGGCGAGGTTCACGCCGGCCTGGCGGGTGATCTCGCGGATCGTCGCGCCATCGAATCCGCGCTCCGCAAACACCTCGCCCGCCGCATCAAGCAATCGCTCGCGGGGGCTGTTGATTTCGGTGGGTTCCATGGGATTACACAGATAGCGCGAC
>JBOHXO010000279.1:0-8176 GCA_050737475.1 Chthoniobacterales bacterium | reverse complement strand
GGCCAGACCGAGAATCTGGATTACCCCAAATGGCATGGCATCCGCCATCCCGGCCAGACCTCGCTTTATCCCGACAACGACCTGCCGGGTGTCACCGATCAAAATGGCCAGGTGTTCCATCCATTCGCGGACAAGGAACCGTATGAAGATGTCGGCTACGGCCCGACGCACATCGGCGCGGGCAATGGCCGCTTCGATTGGGACGACGCGAATGCCAACGGCCAGCACGACGTCGGCGAGACCAGCGAGCCTTTCACCGACACCGGCGTGGATCCGTCGAACCCCGCCCGCCAGACCACGGCCTGGGGCTACGGTGACAATCGCTACAACATGGGCGATCCGGTTTCCGAGGATGTCAACGGCATGCTCATCCGCTCCATTCGCTGGACGATTGACCAGACGCATTGCGACGGCTTCCGGCTCGATGCGGTGAAGCACGTGCCGAGCTATTTCTTCGGCCTGCAAAGCGGCAACAAGGATCCCTCGAGCGCCGGCTATCTCGGCGTCGCGCAGGCGCAGTTCAATCTCACACACGGCTACACCGACTGGGCCAACCATCGCGACTCGACCTATTCCACGAACGTCGTGCGCGACGACCTCATGCTTTTCGGCGAGCACCTCGGCAACGTGCCGAATGCCTCGGACTACCTCGCCGCAGGCATGCGCATCGCCAACGACGATTTCATCAACCATGTCGGCGGCTTCAGCGGCATCGGCTCGAGCCTCTCCGGCTACGATACTCCCGGCAGGGACACCTTTGGCGTGAATACCGGCATGATGTATTGCCTCAGTCATGACAACAATTACATGGCCGACACCGAGCGCTCCGCGGCTCACCAATACATGCTCACCCGCGCCGGCATCCCGATCGTCTACACCGACGGCTACAATATCTCGACCGGGCCAAGCTATTTTCCGAAGCCGTCCTATGTGCCGTTTCTCGGGCAATACGGACAGAACTACGTCACCGGTTCGCTCGGTCTGCGGCGCGACTTCATTCGCGGCGACCAATGGCCGCGCTGGTCCTCGCAAAACGTCGCCGGCTGGGAATTCCGCGACTACAGCGAGAACCTTTCCATGTCCGATTCCGATGCCGTGACGCTCGTCGTCATGCACGCGCGCAATTACACGAGCGGCCAGCAGATGCCCTTCAGCACGGTCATCGCGCCGGGCAGCCGCCTGAAAAACTACTCGCCCTACAACGGCGGGTTTTACGTCAACGTCGGCAACGACGGCCTGCTGCGCGGCGACGACGGCAATGTCGTGATCATCCCGAGCGGCGGTTTCTTCGCATTTTCCTACGACGTGCCCGGCCTGCCCTCCGTCTGGCAGGGGACCGACAAGCACTCGATCGAGATCCAGGAAAATGGCGTGACCGTCCCCACCATTCCCGTGCTGCGCAAGGACGGCCGCGACGGCGACGCCGGCTATGCCTACACGGCGCAGATTCCGGTTGTTCGAGATGGATCGAACCTCCGCTTCCTCGCCCGCGCCGACGGCTCCGCTGCGAACATCCTCATGCGACTCGACGGCGGAATTGACGTCAACTCGCAGATGAATCCGCCGGGACAGACGACGTTCCCGCTCCTGCGCGACAATCCGCCCGGCTTCTCGAAGGACATGGTCGTCGGCTACGAGCAGATGCGTTTCGTGAAGCGCGTCGTGGAGAAATTCGCCGCGCAGGCCACGAACGGCGGGCGCGAGGTCATCGGCTCGCCCGGCGCGGAGACATGGGAATGCACCATCGGCACCGCGGGCTTCATCGTGAACAACGGCGCCGGTCCGCAAACCGACACGGACACGGCCGATTGGGTTTACCATCTTCCGACAGGCGCGGACATCACCGGCTCCGGGCAGACGCAATTCTCGCCCGCGCCGAATGACGCCTCGGGGCAGCCGATCACGGTGTGGGTGAAGATCGGATACAAGGGGCAGGTCTCGAACGCGTGGCTGTATTACACCACCGACGGCACGTCCTATCCGGAGGGCAGCGCCGGCGCGGGCCGCGATTCCACGCAGGTCATCGCGCTGAATTACGATCGCGACGCCACGGCCGACGGCGGCGGCACGCCCGAATGGTGGAAGGGCACGATCCCCGCGCTGCCGTCCGGCACGAAGCTCCGCTACAAGATCGGCGTCCACAAGACGACCGCCGCGAACCAGTTCCCCGACAACGGAACGCAGATTGCCAAAAAGCAGAGAATGGAAACGCAGTTCGAGGTTGCGAACTTCAACGCAGCCACCTGCACCGTCTTCCCGAACGACGACAACAACGAGCGCTACACCGGCCTGCGCGAAGGATTCCACGTGCTCGAATCCCGCGCGTTCCTGAATCGCAGCGGACGCGCCTCCATTTTCAAGACCAACGTCCAGACGTTCTACTACGACACCCAGCGGCCGGCCGCGGAGTTGAAATTCCCGACCGAGGACCAGACGCTCACCGGCACGTCCTACGGCTTCGTGGTGCTCACGGATGCGAGCGTGACCAGCGTGCAATACAACATTCTCGACAGCGATTCCGGCAACGACGGCGTCGTGGATGGCAACGGCGAGGGTGCATGGGCCACCGCGGTCGAGAACACATCGCCGACGCAAATCGCAGGCACCGATTACACGCGCGAGTGGCGGTTCACTTTCAACAACATGCCATCTTCCGGCACGGCCGTCATCAATGTGCGTGCCCGCGAAGCATCTTCCTCGGGAGACAATTCGCTCTCCGACGAAGCGGGCTGGTTCACCACCGTCACGCGCAATGTGAACACCGGCTACGACCCGCAATTCCGCATCCAGTATCCCGGCGCGGACGGCGCGGTCGTGAATCCCTCCTACATCGCGAAGGTTTATTTCGACAAGAGCCTCGGCTACGCACTGGGCACCGCGGTGCCGCCCGCGCAGATGGTCGGCGAATTCACGATCACCCTCGATGGCAACCTCATCCCGCGCAGCGGCTACACCTTCGTCCGCGACGAGACCGGCACCGAAAGCTCACTCGCCTTCAACTTCCCGGTTTTCTACAGCGGCAATCCCGACGACGTCCACCAGCTCCGCGCCGTCCACAAACGCGGCGACGTTTCGCTCTCGGACACGCGCACCGTGAAATCGGATCCCGGCGCGATTCTCGACACGGATGGCGATGGCATGTCGGATTTTTGGGAACTGCAAAACGGCTTCAATCCGAACGTCGCCGACGGCGCGGGCGACAAGGATTCCGACGGCGCGTCGAACGTGTTGGAATTCCTCGCGGGCACGAACCCTTCCGATCCCAACGCGGGCGCGGCGGCCATTACCCCGCGCATTGACCGCGTCGGCGGCTTCACGCGCCTGCAATTCCCCGCCATGCCGAACCGGCATTACCAGATCCAGACGAGCACCGATCTCGCAACATGGACGAACCTCGGCGCCAGCTTCACTGTCGCGACCGCAAATCCCGCCTATCTTTGGACGGAACCCTCGGCCACGAGCACCTCGCACTTCTATCGGGTGACGATCAGCGTCCCGTAGATTTTCCGTTCATTTCACCCCGCCACGGCCGCGGTTAACTGGTTACCTCTCGCCGATTCGACGACTCCGGTGACGATGGCCTAGGTTGTTAGCCTGACCCTGCTGAAAGTCGCTTTCCCCATGCCGATCACTTTCTCCCATTGTCCTGCACAGGGACCGCTACCAGACCGGCAATCCCGCGGGACGCGATCAGCGTGAAGCAAAATGAGGATTTCCGAACAACCAGAAGCCGATCTCGAGCCGGCGGCCAGCGAAGAGTTTGAGCCGGCGCTTTGCGTGGATCTTTGCCTCGCACCGCATCCGCATTTCGAGCAGGACTGTCGCACGATCGTGATGGATGGCTTCGAGTCCACCATCGCGGTGAAGGACCAGGGCGAGCTGCGCAACTATGAACTGACGAGCAATGTTCCGCTTCGCGACGACGAGCCGTCCGGGGGCCGGATTGTTTTTCCAGAGGTCGCCGAGCATGCGCGCATCCGCACCGGAAATCTTCTTTTCGACGGTCTCTACGCGATGGCGGTGCACGAGGCGCTCGCAAATTCCGAGTCGGAAATCAGCAACGACTTTTACGAAAATGGCACCTCGATTCCGCTCGAGGCCTTTCGCACCGGCAAGCTCTGGAGCTACGTCTGGACGCGCGACCTGTCCTATTCGCTCCACCTCGCACTGGCCGGCTTCGACCCCAGGCGCGCCGTGCAGTCGCTGCTGTTCAAGGCCTCGGTGGTGAAGTCGGAAATCCGCGGCGGCCTGCGAAACCAGATCATCCAGGATACCGGCTCGGGCGGCAGTTATCCCGTTTCCACGGACCGCGTGGTCTGGGCGCTCGGCGTGGACGAGACGTTGAAAAATCTTTCCGGCGCGGAACGTCGCAACTTTTTGAAAAAGGCGTATCCGATTCTTTGCGACACGATCGAGCAGGACCGGCGGCTCATCTTCGACCCCGCCGACGGGCTCTACCGCGGCGAGCATTCGTTCCTCGACTGGCGCGAGCAGACTTATCCCGCATGGACGAAGGACAACGTGCTGGCCATCGCGATGTCGAAATCGGTGTCGGTGAACGCGGCGAATTATTTCCTGCTGCAACGCGCATCGGAATACTCCGCAATGCTGAATCGGCCGGACGAGCGGGCGCGCTATGCGGAATGGGCGGCGGAATTGAAAACCGCGATCAACGCCTACCTCTTCGACGCAAGAGCCGGACTTTATCGCACCTACATTCTCGCGGACGCCGGCAGCGAAATTCCGGTCTCGCGCTACGATTTGCTCGGCAACTCGCTCGCCATTTTATTCGACATTGCGGACGAGGATCGCGCCGCCGCGATCATTCGAAATTACCCCACGGGTCCCTATGGGCCTCCGGTCGTCTGGCCTCAGGAAAAGGGTGTGCCGGTGTATCACAATCATGGCATCTGGCCCTTCGTCGTCGCTTACTGGATCAAGGCCGCGCGTGCGACGAACCATGCGGAGGCTGTGGACCTCGGCGTTCGCTCGCTGGAGCAATTCGCGGCGCTCAATTTGTCGAACATGGAGAATTTCGACTTCATCACCGGGAGGTCGCACATCAACGACGGCCCGCGCACGGGCCCTGTCGTCAACTCGCACCGCCAGCTTTGGTCCGTCGCAGGTTATCTCTCGATGGTGCAGGACGTCGTGTTCGGCCTGGAAACATCGCGGGAGGGAATTCGCTTCCAGCCATTCATCACCGCGAAGCTGCGCAACGAAACATTCGGCGACACGGACACGATCGAGCTTCGAAATCTCGCCTACCTCCACACGCGCAATCGCGTTCGCATCCATCTCCCTCCCCTTGGATTGCAGGGCGTCTGCGTGCTGGATCGCGTGGAACTCAACGGCCGTCGCATCGAGGGCGGATTCGTGAAATCCGAATCGCTGAGACCGGAAAACAACTGGGAAATATTTCTCGAGGCTCCTGCGCTCGCCCCGGCCGCCGCGCCTTTGCGCATGGCGGATGTCTCCGACGAACGCGCCATCTGCGGCCCCGCCCAGCCGGTCTGGAGCGATGGTCTTGCGATCAAGGACGGCCGCGTGATGCTGCACTACCGGCACGAGGATTCCGCAAACGTAACGTTCAATATTTACCGCGACGGACGGATCTGTGCCGCCGGCATCCGCGCGCTGGAATGGCTGGATCCGATGTCGTGCGATTACCTCGACACGGTTCGCACGTATGCCGTGGAGGCGGTGGATATCCGCAGCGGCAACGTCTCGCACCTCACGCCCGCGATCGCATGGCGAAACGACGATCAACACCGGATCATTCGCGCGACGGAAATGCGGAACCGCGGCGGCGAACTCGTCGAAAATCACCACTTCGAAAAATGGGGAAAGTCCGTGCACGAGCTCACGACCAGGGCGTTTCGCATCGAACGTCCGGGTCGCTATCTCGTGCGGGTGGAATTTGCAAACGGCTCAGGCCCGGTCAGCACGGGCATCACCTGCGCGGTCAAAAAACTGGTGCTGCGCAATCTTGCCACCGGCGCCGTGGAGGCCTCGGGCTATGTTGTGATGCCGCAATCCGGCGATTGGACGCGGTGGGATTTCTCATCGCCCGTGAATGTCTCCCTCGGCAGCGCGGGCAATTACGCCATCCTTCTCTGCGAGGACGAATACTCGCGCAACATGAGCTACCTCAAAAATAACGAGCGCTATACGGTCGGCGCCGGCGGCGGGGCGCTGAGCTACAACTACGTGAACGTGGCCGCAATCCATCTGCTTTTTGTCGCGGATACCGTTTAAGTTAACTGCTAACCCCGGGTCAAATGGACAAGAGGGTTTTACAGGCAGAGTTTTTGAATCTCTTCTTAAGAATATGCCCCCCTTTCGTGCGTCAGAGCTGAAGGCCCTGTCCGCCTCCATTCGATGCATGCTTTCGATGGCTCTGGCGGTGTCGGCTGTTTCGTTCACGCGTGCGCAGGAGGATGGGGCGCGGAAGGAAGTGGATTACGCGGTCGTTTACAACACGGCCAACCAGGCGTTCGCAGCCGGGAAATTTGACGAGGCTGCGCGCGGGATGGAGGAGGTGATCACGGCGATCAACGCCGATCCTTCGAAGTCCACACCGGCGCAGATCGCGACGGTTCATTACCTCCTCGGCGCCGCTTATTTCAACATCCCCGATTACCCGAAGGCGATCGCGGCCTTCCGCACCTACGTCGAGAAATTTCCGACCGGCGAGAAGGTGCTCGAGGTCAAGCTGGCGCTGGCCCGCGCGCTCTTTTTCGACAAGCAATACGACGAGGCGCTGAAGGCCTTTGCACCGCTGGAACTCGTGCCCACCTTGCGCTCGGAAGCGCTCACGGCCGAGGCCCAATGCTACGCGGCGATGAACAAGCCCAAGGACCAGATCATCGTCCTCGAGCGGCTTGTGCCGGCGAACGTGCAGACGCACGAGCAGGCGACCGGCGCGCTCGACCTCATTGATCTCTACGCGAACAACAACCAGGCGCAAAAAGCTCTCGCCCTCATCCACACGTTGTCGGCGCGCATCGGGCTCGTGGACAATATCGTGGCGTTCAACGCGACCATCACCAGCTTCGCCGATGCGCTCGCCGCGCAGGGCAAGTATGAAATGGCGATTGATGTTTACCGCGAGGTGAAGGACCGCGACGCCGTCATCCGTTTCCAAAAGGATCGCATTGCGGAAATGGATGCGCGGATGCAGGCGAACCTCCGGGCCGGCGCGGGAAGCGCCCAGGCGATGGCATCCGCCGTGCAGACAAATGCCACCCTCCGCGAAAGACGGAATCAGGCGCAGAATTTGTTGACGGCATTCGAGAAGCTTCCGCCATTCGGCCCCGCGCTGCTGCTGCGCCAGGCGAAGGCGTGGTATGACTGGGGCCGCCGGTGGGAGGCGATGGTGGCGCTCGACCGCCTGTTGAAAAAATATCCCGGAGTCTCCGAGCGCGAACCCGCGCTTTACATGATGATCGCCGCCGCGGCCGACGCGAACCAGCCCGCGCGCGCGCTGGAATTTTGCACGCAATATTCGAAGGAGTTTCCGCAGGGCGCCAACGCCGAGACCGTGGGCTACCTCGCCGGATCGGTGGCGTTGCAGGCGGCCGACGACACGGCGGCGGAATCCTATTTCGGCAAGGTCCTCGACGAGCACCCGCACAGCCAGTATCGCGAGGCCATCCGCTACGAGATCGGCAATGCGAAGATGAATCGCGGCGACTACGCAGCAGCCGTCGTGGATTACCAGCGCTACCTCAGCGAGTTTCCCGACGGCGAGCACGCCGCGGAGGTCGAGTATCGCATCGCGTTGTCGGCGTTGTTTGCCGGAAAATACGACGAGGCGGTCGCGGGCCTGAACAAATGGCTCACGCGGCATCCCAACAGCCAGCTCACGCCCGATTGCAAATACCGCCTGATGGTCTGCGACTATGCCGCGCAAAAATACGACGACGTCCTCAAGTCCTCCGCCGAGTGGATGAAACAATACGCGGGCAACGAAATGACCGGCGAGGTGCTGTCGCTCGTGGGCGACGCGCAGGCCGCGAAGGGCGACAACAACGGCGCGATCGAGAGCTACCGGAAATCCGCAAAAATCGCCGCGACCGACGAGGTGTTGAATTACTCGCTGCTCGAGGCCGCAAAGCTCCTCCAGAAAAACGGAAACTGGGACGGAGTTTCCGAAATGTTCGAGGAGTTCGTG
>JBOHXO010000278.1:0-2414 GCA_050737475.1 Chthoniobacterales bacterium | reverse complement strand
GCCTTGGCCTTCTCTTCGCTCTCCGCGGATACCTCGTCGCCGGTCTTCGCCGCCGACTCGGCATCCTCTGCGGTGACCCCGTCGACCACGCTCGTCCGGGCCGCACTCAAAGCCGTTGCGGCGGCGGTCTGCCCGCCAAGCCCACTGAACAGCTGGGTGATCGCGGCGACCACCGACGTCACGATCGTGTTGATCACCGTCGGCACGAAGCTGAAGATCTGGCCGATCAGCTGTCCGAGCGCCGTCAACACCGCAGTGATGGGGTTGGCCGGAGTCGTCGGCGTCGTCGGCTTCAACGACTTGATCAGTTCCTTGAGGATGAGCGCTATGGGTTTCGGTGTGCCGTCCTCGTAATACAGCCCGAAATGCGCCTCATTGTTGAGGAGGTCCTCGGTTTTTCCCGCACTG
Source organism: Chthoniobacterales bacterium (assembly GCA_050737475.1). Lineage (GTDB taxonomy): Bacteria > Verrucomicrobiota > Verrucomicrobiia > Chthoniobacterales > JAATET01 > JAATET01. Next base: position 2,006 of record JBOHXO010000278.1, on the reverse strand, counting down.
TCCAGCAGCGTGTACAGGAAGATGGGCCCGGCCCCCGCGATGTTCTGCCAGGTTTTGATGAAGTCCTCGATGTAGGCCTGCTGGGCAGCGGTTGTCACCACATTGGTCGGGAGGCCGTACTCACTGATCCACATCTTCAGTTGTTCCTGGCCCGGCGCGAGGTAGGAATTCATCAGATCCCGCAGGGCTTGAACCTGCGAGGCCGCGAAGTTGCCGGAGCCGAACATTGAGAAGTAGTCGTACGGATGGAAGGACAGCGCGTCGAAGTAACCATTCGCGCCGGCGTTATACATCGCCTTGACGAAGTCGACGGGGTTCATGGTCCAGTTGCCCAACGTCGTCCCGGCACCGACCACCCCGCCAATCACGGTGATGTCGATATTGAGCTGTGCGGCCGCTTGTTTGATGCTCGTATAAGCGGCCTTCAACATCTTCGTGTAGTCGACCGGGTCCACCGGATTCCAGAAGATGAACGCGTTCGGCTCGTTCCAGATTTCGTAGGCGCTGATCTTGTCGCCGTAGCGCAAGGCCACCTGCTTGGCGAAGGCCGCGAAGTCGTTGACATCCTTCGGCTGACCGTTGACCGGCGATGACTCCGTGGCCCACGTCGGCGTGGAGTTCAGCACACCGAGAATGCCCATGCCTTTGGCATTGGCGGCGTTGACGATCATGTCCATTGCCGCCCAATTCCTGGTGGCGCCAGGAAGATCGGGGTCCTTCAGTTCGATGTTCGCCCACGGCACCAGCACCCGCACGTTGGTGACGCCGATGTCCTTCATCGACTGGAGCCGCTGATCGACCTCCGCACGGATCGCGGCAATTTCTGCTGCGGTGATGTTCGGCTTGAGAAGTTGGTCGTTGATGTCGTGGAAGAAGTCCCCGCCCTCGGAGATGCCGACCGTCGACGGAGCCTCATCAATGGCCGCGACGTTGAGAATTTCGTACGACGCGACCCGCTTCACATCCGGCATGACGAAATGGCTTCCGGCCGCGGCGATCATGGCCGTGGTGGTCAACCCGATTACTGCACGCTTCATCACTCCGCGTGTCGACCCAGGAACGTGTCCCCACATCGCAACCGCCTCATCTCTACTCTTCTGTACCTCTGACCACAGTTTCGTGCTTGAGAGTGCAAGAAAATTAACTGAGCTGACGGCAATTTGCATAACTTACCCAAGGGTAATATTTGGGCCGAAATACTTAGCCCGGAGCAGCTGATTTTGGCAACTAATTGACCGCTCGGAAAATAGTGGTTTGCATTCTCATAAACTGAGTTATGGCAAAGCGTCACCGCCACTCATGCGACTTTCCTGAGAGCGGTCTCAGCAGGCAAAATGCTCTATTTTCCCAGGTACACGGGCCGCTTGCGGATGGAAGGATCGGCAGCAGGCAGCGGCGACCGCGCCAGTTTTCTACGCCGATGTGCAATTTTGGCAAACTTATCCACGGCTTCTTTGAGCCCTGGCCTCCAGATCGTTCGGCGGTGCCGGGCTATGTTTGCCCACAGCAGCGGAGAATCGGGTGATCCGGCCCCTGATCTTGCAATGTGGGAGGACACCGATCCGGTTGCTGTCGGCGATGCCCGCAAAACCGACGCCCGGAGACCTGACGACAGGCGGCCGCGGCGTCCTGTTGCGCTAAGCCGGGCGGTGACAACGTGATTCGAGATATACGAAGGGCCGCGATCGCTCGCGGCCCTTCGCATTCCCCTCGTCTCAGTCAGCGGTCCCGCCGCTCCCGTTGTCCGAGTCCTTCGGTGACGACGCTTCGGAGGCCCCGACACCCGCGGTCGCCCGCGGCTTCGGCTTGTGCCCCCGCGGGCCGGAAGCAGTTGCGCCGTCCGCAGCACCGGTAGCACTGCTCGAGCCGGTGGTGTCGTCCTTGGTGCCGCGGACCTTGCCGTGACGCCACGTCTTGCGCGGGCGATCCACTCCCGAACCGTTCGTGGCGGCCGGCTTGTCCTCGGTGGCGGACTGCTCGGTGGCGGACTGCTCGGTGGCGGACTG
>JBOHXO010000277.1:0-4112 GCA_050737475.1 Chthoniobacterales bacterium | reverse complement strand
GTGCCACCCGCTCCCGCATGGATGATAATGAACGCGGGATTGGAATCGAACTCTCCTCCCAGAAATTGCTGCAGCTCGAACTTCGAGAGTTCCGCGGACACCGCATCGAATTCCTTGAAAACCTCCTTCGTCGCGGCGGCATCGTTTTCCTCCTCGGCGAGTTCGCGCAGCACCGCGAGGTCGGCCACGCGGCTCTCGAGCGACTTGAACGGGCCGATTTTCGCGCGCAGCGCGGAGAGCTCCTCCATGTCGCGCTGCGCGGCATCCTTGTTGTTCCAGAAATCCGGAGATGTCATGCGGACCTCGATTGCCTCGAGGCTCGCGGTCAGTGCCGGCAGGTCAAAGAAACCTCCGCAACTCGTCCACGCGTGTGGAAAGTCCGGAGGTATCGAGCGTTTGAAGATCCATAAAAGCAGTGATGAGTTGCGAGTGATTATTGAATTGCGACGAGCTTACCCGTCACTCATCACTTGTCACTCGTCACCGATTTTTCGTCGAGGCGCACGACGGTTTCGCCACCCTTCATCAAATCAAGGCGGTCGCGCGCGATCATTTCGACGTATTCGGGATTCTCGTTCAGCCAGCCTTCCTGGCGCTGCTGCTGGGCGAGCAGGAGCTGCTGGCCGGCGAGTTCCTTTTCGAGACCGGCGAGATTCGCGCGCATTTCGTCAATGCGACGCAGCTCCGGCAGGAACCACAGGACCGTGGCCACGACAGCGGCCGCGCCGACCATGAACATCAGGAACGTGTTGACCGCGCGCCAGAAGTCCGTCTCGCGGCGCTTGCGAAGCTGGGCTCTGGCGTGTGCGGTCTGCATTCGTGGTTAGCGCATCTTGCCGCCGTAAATGGCGTTTGCGCCGAGCTCTTCCTCGATGCGGAGGAGCTGGTTGTATTTGGCGACGCGGTCGGTGCGGCAGAGCGAACCAGTCTTGATCTGGCCTGCGTTCGTCGCGACTGCGATGTCGGAAATGGTCGTGTCCTCCGTCTCGCCCGAGCGGTGGCTGATGACGGCGGTGTATTTGTTTTCCTTCGCGAGCTCGATGGCGTCGAACGTCTCGGTGAGCGAGCCGATCTGGTTCACTTTCACGAGGATGGAATTCGCCGTGCCGGTCTCGATGCCCTTGCGGAGGAAATCCACGTTCGTCACGAAAAGATCGTCGCCCACGAGCTGGACCTTGTCGCCGAGCGCGTCGGTGAGTTTTTTCCAGGTCGCCCAGTCGTTCTCGGCGCAGCCGTCCTCGATCGAGACAATCGGATATTTCGCGCAGAGCTTTTTGTAGAAATCCACCATCTCGTCGCCGGTGCGCTTCGAGCCGTCGGATTTCTTGAACACGTATTTCCTGCTCGTGGCGTCGTAGAATTCCGACGCGGCGCAATCGAGCGCGATGAAGATGTCCTTGCCGAATTTGTATCCGGCGTTCTTCACGGCCTTCGCGATGGAATCGAGCGCGTCCTCGGCTCCATCGAGCACGGGAGCGAAGCCGCCCTCATCGCCGATCGCAGTGGAAAGACCGCGGCCCTTGAGCACGGACTTGAGCGAATGGAAGATTTCAGTGCCCGCGCGGAGCGCTTCCGAGAACGTCGGGAGGCCCTTCGGGATGATCATGAATTCCTGGAAATCAATCGGGGCGTCGGAGTGCGCGCCGCCGTTGAGAATGTTCATCATCGGGACGGGCAGCACTTTTGCGTTCGGCCCGCCGAGGTATTTGTAGAGCGGCTGCCCGAGCTGCGCGGCGGCAGCCTTCGCGGTCGCGAGCGAGACACCGAGGATGGCATTTGCGCCGAGCTTCTTTTTCGTCGAGGTGCCGTCGAGGGCGATCATCGCCTTGTCAATCGAGACCTGGTCGAGCGCGTCCATTCCGACGATTTCCGGTGCGATGAACTTGTGGACGTTGGTGACGGCCTTGCTGACGCCCTTGCCGAGGTAGCGGGTCTTGACGCCGTCGCGCAATTCCACGGCCTCATGCTCGCCGGTGCTGGCGCCCGAGGGGACCGCGGCACGGCCAAGCGCTCCGCCAAGGAGCTCGACATCAACTTCGACAGTGGGATTGCCGCGGGAATCGAGGATCTCGCGGGCACGAACGGATATAATGGTGGTATCTGACATGAAAATGGGAGCGACGGGACAGCTTCGCTCAGGCGGGAGCTTGCCCGGCACTCTGAAGCAATTCAAGATTTTTGAAGGCTTCGATGCTCTCGACGCGGACGCTGCGCAAACCGCTTTCCGTCGGCAATTCCACGGTCTCGCCCACCGCCTTGCCCTGCAATGCCTGGCCGATGCCGGCTTGATACGAGACGATTCCTTTTTCGGGCGAGCCGTCCCATGCGCCGAGAATGTGATACGTTTCGGTCTCGCCGCTCGCGACGTCCTTGAGCGTGACGGTGGCGCCGATGGCAACCTTCGCCGTGTCCACGTCCTCGAAATTCGTGCCGCGCGCGAGTTCGAGTTCGCGCTCCATGTCGGACTTGCGGCGAAGCAGCACGCGCTGTTGTTCCTTCGCGCTCTTGAATTCGAAATTTTCGCGCAGATCGCCGTAGTCACGGGCGATGCTGATGTCGCGCGTGTTCTGCGGAATGGCGCGGTTGATGAGATCCTCGTATTCCTCGCGACGCCGCTCGAGGCTCGCCCACGACACCACGAGGCTCGCGGACCGCGACTCCTCGCCTTCGCCGCCGGTGATCATCGCCTGCACGTCGGGATGAAGCTTGATGATGCGCGCAAGGAGCGAGCGTTTGTTGAGATCGTCGAAAACGGTCGTGAGCTTGAGCTTGCGCACCGCATCGCGCACGGCCACGGGGCCGGCCTCGGCGAGCAGGTCGGCGACCAGCGTCTTGTCGTCCATCACGAAGTCGTGAAGCTTCGTGCCGCGCGTGATTTCGCTGAGCAATGCATCGTCCTCGAGCGCCGCGATCACCGCGCCGAAGAGGCCGATATTAAAATGCTCCTCGTAACCGGCGCCGCGTTCCTTGCAGAGCCAGAGCAGAACTTCGGGCGAGATCGAGCGCTCGCGAATCCATTTGTCGAGCGCCGCGCTGAACGCAGCCTTTTCGCCCTCGCCCTCGAACAGGCGTGCGATTTCCTGCACGAGGCGCGGCGTGGCCTTGAGCGCCAGCGACAATGCGCGGTCCTGCCAGCGGTCGGCGAACGCGGACTTGAAATGCCCGAGCACGCGGCGGTGCTTCGACGCGGGCAGGTTGTTGAACAAATCCGCCAGCCGGGTTTGCTCGCCGCGCAGGATGTCGCCGATGACGGGCGCCTCCGCGCCGGGCTGCAGGGCCTTGTGCCGCTCGCAAATCTCATCGCGCACCAGCAGCATCTCGACCGCCTGCACCGAGTGCAGCTTCTGGCCTTTTTTCGCGGCGTCCTCGATGTTCGCTGCGAGGTTTTTCATTTCCTCGATTTCCTTCGCAAGGTCGTCGAGCGACTTGAGGAGGTTGTCGAGCGCGAGGACCTGATCCTTCGGATGACGCGCGGCGCTGAAGCTCTCGATGAGCTTGGCGCCTGCATTCACCGGCGCGTCGTGGAGCTCGACCGGCTCGCCTTTTTTCGCCGGCAGATGCACGTGCGAATCGTTCTTCAGCTTCTTTTTCGCGCTGTCCCAGAATTTCTTGAACGTCGCGGCGTCCATCGCGTGCGGCACGAGAACGGCCGTGATCTGCTCGACCGTGGCCCTGCCGCCGTGGTTGGCGAGAATGTCCTTCGCGAGACCGGCGGGATCCTCCACGGCGCGGGAGCGAACAGCATCGGGACCTGCCGCGGCCTGCGCGCGCACATGATCCGACGGAATCGCCGTGAGCGTTTGCGCCGCATATTCGAGCTGCATCGGATGGCCCTTCTTCGCGCCGAAATCAATGAACACCTGGCCGGTGAGTAAATTCCATTCGGCAACGCGGCCGAATCCCCAGCTCTTGTGCTGGCAATATGCGCCAGGCTGCAAGGCCTCGAGTTTCGCGGCCGCTTCCGGCGCCAGTTTCCCCGCTTCAACAACTTTCTGCAGTTCCTCGTTCATGAAAACTTCCCAAGGTAGGAAAGACGCGGTGCATGGCGAGGAAATATTCCCGCCATGTTTTGCGGAGATTTTCCGCGGACGGCCGAATGGTCCGTATAATAA
>JBOHXO010000276.1:0-1748 GCA_050737475.1 Chthoniobacterales bacterium | reverse complement strand
GAAGCTGCTGCTGCCGGCCAGCGAGCCCACTTTCCTGCCGCGAAATTCCGCCCCGAGCGCGTGGCAGGCGTCCGCGTGCAGGAAAAGTCCGTGCTCCGCGGCAATGGCGTTCAACGCGTCGTAATCGCAAGGCTGGCCCGCATAATCCACGGCAATGATGCCGCGCGTGCGCGGTGTGATCCTGCGCCGCACATCGGCGGAATCAATCAGCATCGCGACCTCGTCGACGTCCGCAAAGACCGGCCTGCCTCCCTGGTAGAGGACGCAATTCGCGCTGGCGACGAACGTGTTCGCCGCGACGATAACCTCGTCGCCGGCGCCGACTCCGTGCGCGTGCATCGCGGCATGCAGCGCGGCGGTCCCGTTCGCAAACGTCACCGCATGGCCGCTTCCGGTCGCCGCGGCAAAGGCCGCCTCGAATTCCGCGACCTTCGGCCCGGTCGTGAGCCAGTCGGACCTCAACACCTCCATGACGGCGGCGGCGTCCGCGTCGTCGATCGACTGCCGTCCGTAGGGGATCACGTGGAAATCATTCCGCGAAGGTCTTCCTCGGTGAGCCACTGCGAATTCGTATGGCTCGCATAGGAGAAACCCTCGGGACAGCTCGCGCCTTCATCCGCCGGCGTCTTCGCGGATGGATGGCCACGCACCGCAAAATAGTCGTCGTATTCGCGGGTGTTGCGCGCGTCGTCCTCGGTGATCATCAACTCGTGCAACTTCTCGCCGGGACGGATGCCGACAACCTCGGTGCGGCACTCCGGCGCGATGGCCTTCGCGAGATCCATGATGTTCATGCTTGGAATCTTCGGCACGAAAAGCTCGCCGCCCTGCATGCGATCGAGCGACTTGATGACGAAGTCCACGCCCTGGTCGAGCGTGATCCAGAACCGCGTCATGCGCGGATCGGTGACCGGCAGCACGCCGGTCTTGCGACGATCGAGGAAGAACGGCACGACACTGCCGCGGCTGCCGACGACGTTGCCGTAGCGCACGACGCTGAACTTCGTCATGTGCGCACCCGAGTAGGAGTTGCCCGAGACGAAGAGCTTGTCGGAGCAGAGCTTCGTCGCGCCGTAGAGATTGATCGGGCTGGCGGCCTTGTCGGTGCTGAGCGCGATGACCTTCTTCACGCCGCGGTCAATGGCCGCGTCAATGATGTTGCCGGCGCCGAGGACGTTCGTCTTGATGAACTCGAGCGGATTGTATTCCGCAGCGGGCACCTGTTTCAGCGCGGCGGCGTGGATGACGATGTCCACGCCGTCGAACGCGCGGTAGAGCCGCTCGCGGTCGCGCACGTCGCCGAGGAAATACCGCATCGCAGGATACTTTTCCTCGGGGAAAACCTGCTGCATCTCGAACTGCTTGAGCTCGTCGCGACTGAAGATGATGAGCTTCGCGGGATCGAGTTTTTCGAGCGCGTGGCGGACGAATTTCTGCCCGAATGAGCCGGTGCCGCCGGTGACGAGGATGGTGGGCTGCGATTGACTCATGCGGGAATGCGGCTGCGTGGCGTTTTAATCGAGTTTTTCCTTTTCATCGAGCGCGAGGAGCTCGTCGGCGTCCTCGACGGTGTTGAGGAATTTTTCCGTCTTCAGTTCTTCGCCATCGCGCGAGATGACGCTCCATGCGCGGTGCTGGTAGTATTCGTTGGCGGTCGCCTCGGTGGCGCCGACGACAACCGGAGAGCTGGTGATCGCCGCGAGCGTCACGCGAATCGGACGCAAAATTTTCAGCGTAAACTGATAGAC
>JBOHXO010000275.1:0-4106 GCA_050737475.1 Chthoniobacterales bacterium | reverse complement strand
CGCGGCCATGCGGAGTGCGACTCGATCAACGCGGCGGGAAACTCCGCGCCTTCCCATGCCTCGGCAAAATTCTGGTCCAGCAATGCGACGGCGCGCGGAAACACGTCGCGTAGATGAAAGAGAATCCCTGTGCGCTCGGTGGCGACCTCGGGTTTTTCGAGCAGGATTTCCCCGGAGCGCCACAGGCGCTCGAGTGCGACGGTGAGTGTGTTGGCGAGGCGTGCGCGCTCGGCGGGCGACTGGTCGGGAGCGTCCATGGACTCGAGCAGGCCATTCAACGTGCGGTGCTGCGCGAGCACGGCGGGACGCTTCGATTCGGTCGGATGCGCGGTGAGCACGGGCTCGACGCGGACAAGTGGCAGCACCTCGGCGATCTGCCCGGCGGTGATGCCGTCGCGCTTGAGGCGGCGCAGGTAGTAGGCCCAGGTGCCGGCGTTGTCGCTGGACTGATCCGCGATCTCGCGCAGGCGGCGCGTGCGACTGGCGGCGGCTTCCTCCACCATGTTCAAAAGCTGGAATGCGATCGAGTAGGCCTGCTCGACGGCGGGCGTATTCGCGGCGACGGCGGCGTCGGACGAAGCGCCTTCCTTCCAGGGGAGCACCGCGGCGGCTTCGTTTTCGCCGAGCGTGGTGAGCACCGCGCCGAGGCGTGAGATCAAAAATTGGATGTCGGCATCAATCTTTGCGATGCCCGATGAAATGTAGTCCGAGGTCTCCCTTTGCTGCGCAGCCATTACGGGTGGTTAGTTAGAGCCGAGCGCGTGCCAATCGGCAACAGTGATTTGGGAAATCCGATGGGGCACGGCGTGGCGGACCAAGACGGCGCTTGGATTCGCGCTTCGCGGCACATACGTTTGGCGGCGGTGTGAAGCGGCTTTTTTTCGGCCTCCTGCTGATGACAATGCTTCCGCCGCTCGGCGGTTGCGCGTTCGTGCATCCGAAGGCGAAGACGGTTCTGACCTTCCAGGCGGAGTCGTGCGGGGTGCCGGTGCCGGTTGGGTTCGACGATGTGAAATGGACGGGAAGTGGAGGCAGGCTCGAAATCGCGGGATACGGATGGCATCCGCGCGCGCACGAGACCTACGGGATTCTTCTCTCTGAGCCATTTCCCGTGAGCATCCCGCGATTCCTGATCGTCGAGGGCACGGGGGAGGAGTGCGCGATTCGAGTGAGGTGGACGCATGGAGGCGCGCCATGTCATCCCGGGTTTTCCGGACGCGTCGTGGAATATTCCGGGCGGATGCCGGGCGTGCGCGTCCGGCCGGGACGGTCGCTGAAATTGACGTTGCGCAATGTGCCGATGGCCACGGGCGCTGATGGTCCGCGGGTGCTTGTTTCCGGGAGGATTTACGCGGAGGCCGCCACGGCGGAGGAGGTGGAAGAGCTTGCGCGGAGGGCGAAGGGGAAGCCGTAAAGCCCACGGAAAGAGGGGCGTGGAACGTCCGCGAATATTTTCACAGGGAACGATTCCTCTTGTGAATTCGGGAATCCGGGTTCTAGTGGATGCTTCGATGAGCCCCAACCAGGGCATGATGGATTGCTAGTTGGTTTCTTTCCGGCGAAGGCCGTGAGCGTTGCAGTGGCGATTTGAGATCCGATCACGGAGTCACCCACACCAAGCGCGTCGAATAAACAGCAACCATATGAACAGCAAACTCTACGTAGGAAATCTGACCTTCGAGACAACCGAGAGCGATCTCTCGACACTCTTCTCGCAGGCCGGAGCCGTGCGCGAAACCACACTCATCACTGACAAAATGACGGGCCGTTCCCGCGGCTTCGCATTCGTTGTGATGTCGGACGAAGCAGGCGCCAATGCGGCGATCGAGAAATTCAACGACAAGGACTTCGGCGGACGCAACCTCACGGTGAACATCGCCCGCGAGCGCGAAGAGCGTCCCGCCGGTGGCGCCCGCGAACGCCGCCCTGCCCGTAACTACTAACCCACAACTTCAACGAAACGCCCCGGCCTCAAAATCGGGGCGCTTTCCTTTTTCGCCCGGAGCACTACATTCCCGTCATCTCTTTCATGAAAAAAATCCACTGGCTCAACACCGCCTTCCTCTTCGGTACGTTTTTCACGACGCTCATCGGCGTGCCCCTCTACTTCTGGCACTATGGGCTCGATTGGTTTCAGACCATCCTCTTCCTGTTTTTCTTCTACTCCACCGGCATGAGCATCACGCTCGGCTACCATCGCCTTTTTTCGCATCTCACCTTCAATGCGAGCATGCCCGTGCGGCTCTACACGCTGATCTTCGGCGCCGCGGCCTTTGAGGGCTCCGCGCTGGAATGGTGCGCCGATCACCGCCGCCATCATAAATTCGTCGGCCACGAGGAAGATCCCTACGACATCGGCAAGGGATTCTGGCACGCGCACATCGGCTGGCTGCTTTTCCGCCACGGTCCCGACACGCCGCTCACCTGGGTGCGCGATCTCCAAAAGGACAAACTCGTCGTCTGGCAGCACCGCTACTTCGTTCCGCTTGGCGTTTTCGTGAGCTTCGTATTGCCCCCCGCGATCGGCTACGCATGGGGCGGATGGCCCTCTGCGCTCGGTAGCTTCCTGCTCGCCGGTGTGGCGCGCGTCGTTATCGTCCACCACATGACATTTTGCATCAACTCGCTCTGCCACTGGACGGGCAGCCGTCCCTACTCGAGCGAATCCTCCGCGCGTGACAGCTTTTTCATGGCGATCTTCACGTTTGGCGAGGGCTACCACAATTATCACCACGAGTTTCAGCACGACTACCGCAACGGCGTGAAGCCCTGGCAGTTTGACCCGACGAAGTGGGCGATTCGCGCACTACAGATGTTCGGCCTCGTGCGCAATCTTCGCACCGTGCCGCGTGCAAAAATCCTGCAGGCGGAAATCACCGAACAGCGCCGCCGCATTGACAAGCAGCTTGCCGCGAATGGCAGCGATGGCGCATTGATGCAAATTCTCCACTCCGCACAGGTCGCGCTCGACGAGGCCTTCGCGAAATGGGCGCATTTGCAGGAGGAGTTCCGGGAGGTCCGCGACAAGCGAATCAAGGCCAACCGCGAGCGTCGCGAGGTGGTGAAGCGCCAGCTCCGCGAGGCCAGCGAGCGTCTCGGCGACGCCTTGCGCCACTGGCGCGAGACCTGCGGCATGCTTGAGCTCGCGGGCTAGGTCGCGAGTTTTTCGCGGCGCCTTCGATGGGAAGAGCGCCGCACAGCCGGCTCACCGCAGGGTGAACGCGGGAACGGGCTCGCTCGGCCAGAGGATGCGAAATCTCTCCTCGGTGACGATGCGATAGGCGGCGATGAAGCCGATCCACGCCCCGGCTTGCTTGAGCAGCGGGCGGATGCGCTCGAACGTGCTTGTCGGATTGTCGGTGTAGATGAAGAGGTTGGCGCCGTGCGCGCCGAGGTCCAGGCCGTCGAAGCTTTCCCCGGAGCCGAGGGCGTCCTCCACGGGATCGGCCATGTCGCCGAGGTCGCGGAATTTTTGCAGCGCCTCGCCGCGAAATTGGAGCACGAGTTGGTAGTCCATGGAAATCAGGCGGTGGTCCCGGGGTGCGGTTGCGATCCGCAATGCGGAGGGCGGCTGGTCTTGATTGGGAGCCGGTGTGCCATCGGGATGAATACCCGGTTTGGCTCTTCGCGAACTCAGTGCTCGCGGTTCAAACCGTAGTGGGATGAGTCACTGTCGTCCCGAAACGGGAAAGGGCAATGCATTCCCGCAATTATTGTGGGGAGTGGAGTTTGATGCCGGGATTATTTGGACGCGACGATGGCGATTGACGCGCGGGGGTGAGGGGGCGTTATTTGTGCCACCCCCCGAACATGAAAATCCTTCCGAGGAAGAGCTGCGCATTCACGCTCGCCGAGCTGCTGGTGGTGATTGCGGTGCTGATTACGATCTCAATCCCGAACGTGGGGCATTATCCCGGGTCCGCACGTATGACGCAGACACTCGCCAATGCACGGTCGCTCCAACAGGCAACTCAGGTGATGACCCTTGACCACCAGAAAGCCGGCGGCGACGGTATCATTTGGACATCGCAGATGTCGGAGAAGAAGGCTACCCCAGCCACGCTCGATGCCTATTTCGAGGCATTCATCAAAGGCGACTACATGAC
>JBOHXO010000274.1:0-3636 GCA_050737475.1 Chthoniobacterales bacterium | reverse complement strand
GTGTAGGTGCCGTTGAGCGAGGTGGAGCGCTTGATCTTGTAGCCCGATTCGTTGTTCGCGTTGTCGGTCCAGGTGATCGTGAGCTGGGTCGAGGCGACCGGGGTGACGGCGACGTTGGTCGGCGTGGCGGGAGTGCCGGCGACGGGAGCGGGCTGGCCCCAGACGGTGAGGTATCCGGTGTTTGTGGTCGTGTTGTAGCCGGCGAAATAGACTTTGCCGTTCGCGGCGATGGGCATGCCGAACGTCGGGCCCTTCACGTTGATGTTGCCGGGCAGCGTGGCGGTGCCGGAGTAGATCGGGTCGCCGGAAACGTTTGCGGCGTTGTAGGCGTGGAGCTTGGCGGGGTTGCCGAGGTCGAGGATCCAGGCGATGCCGTTCGTCGTGCCGTTGGCGGAAATGAAGGTGCCGGCACCGTGGCCGCCGTTGTAGGTGAAATTGGATTTGACGGCCGAGGTCGAGAGATAGGTGCCGGTTCCGGCGTTGTAGCTGACCGCGCGCTGGATGAATTTCCCGCCGGCGGGAGCGTAGTAGATGTTGCCGTTGAAATAGGAAGGCGTGACGAAGAGTCCGTTCACCTCGGTGATTTCCTGCACCGAGTTGTTCGGCGTGGCGAGGCCGCCCATGGCGTCGCGATCAATCACGTAGAGCTGGCCGCCTTTGCCGCCGCCGACGAGGAGATGCGGATGGGGGCCGGCCTGGTCGGGCAGGAGCAGGACGCCGGAGGAGCCGAGATCGGCGTCGCCGAAGTTGAGCGTGTTCCAGTTATTGGGAGTGAACCAGTTGTTCGTGTTCGCGAAGGAGACAGTGAACGTGCCGGTCGCAGGCAGCTTGAGGAAGCTTTCACCCCAGTTCGTGCCAGTGGTGAAGGGCGAGGAATTCTGGTCCCACGCGCCGTTGCCGGTGGCGACGAACATGTTGCCCGCGCTATCAACAGCCGCGCTGGCGCCGCCCGCCCAAAAGCCCGCAAGGCCATTGTTCGGCGTGGCGATGAAGGTCTTCGCAGGCAGCCAGGCGAGCGTGGTCTTGTCGTAGCCGACCACTTCGCCGTGGTAGGGCTGCGTGTCGGAGTGCGACGCATACAGCACGTAAACGACGCCATTGCTGAGCGTGAGCGCGCAACGGGCATGGGAGCGCAGCGGGTTGAACGGAATCACGCCGCCGGTGCCATCGTTGGCGCTGCCGGCGAAGGTCGGGTTGATCGTGACCGGACCGCCGAATTTCTCAGCGCCGGTCTTGAGATCGAGCGCGTGCAGCTTCTGGATATAGGTGCTCGTGGACGTATTCTTGACCTTCGACAGGCAGTAGATCGTGTTGCTGGCGAGATCAATGACCGGGGTGGCGGTGTTGCCGAGCTCGACCTGGATGTCGCCCGAGCCGACTTCGCTCTGCGGCACGGGAATCTCATTCGCACCGAGGAAGGATTTGCTCCACAACGGGCTCGCATTGCCGCCCGTGTTGTTGTCCGCATCGAACGCGTAGATCGTGTCGTGCTGCGTCTCGAGATAGACGACGTTGTGCGTGCCGCCGGCGATGCCCGTCAATCCGCTCACGTAGAGCGGCTGGCTGTAGCACTGGCCGTCCATCGGCTGCGAAAACAGCAGGCCGAAATTGCCGGGCGAGCTGACGAGCGCGGGCGTGAGCGTCGTTTCGTTGAGGTTCGCACCGGTGTGGAGGTTGTCCCCCTGCCAGGTGGTGATGTTGACCTGGGCAATGGCAGCGGAGGCCATGGCCAGGAGGGATGCGCAGATAGCACGGGAGGAGCCGATCATTTTCATGATAGTGGAAACGCTGGAGATTTAGGGGGTTTGGAGATTCCGCACAGGGGACTTGCGTGCTCCGGCGGGGGGGGACGTTGCCGTTAAAGGTTAACGTTATCCGAAGCGCGTGGATAGTTGCCGGACGAAGCCTTTTGCGTCAAGGAAATTTCCCGAAATCCAGCAAACTTCGCACGTCGTCCCGCAGGACCTCTGCCCGCCTTAAACGCGGCCGGTGGTATCGCGGACCACGAGTGAGACGTCCACATCCACGTGGCCCCGGACACGTTCGCCGGTCTTCATGAAATCGAGCAGCCGCCGTGCGGCGAGATAGCCGATCTCGCGGACGGGTTGATGAATGGTCGTGAGCGCCATGTCGTTTTCCTCGGGCGAGAGCAGGTCGTCAAAACCCGCTATGGAAAGATCGGCCGGAATTCGCAGCCTGCATTCACGCGCCGCGAGGACAGCGCCTTTTGCGGTGAGGTCGTTCGCGCACATGATGGCCGTGGGACGGCGTTTGCATTTGAGCAGGCGCATGGCGGATTCCCTCGCCCGTGGCACGGTGTAGTCGCCGGGCTGCACGAAATGCTTCGGAACGCTCAACCCGGCATCGGCCATGCATTTTCGGAACGCATCACTACGCCGCTTCGCGCTGCCAAGCTGGTCGGGCCCCTCGATGAAGGCGATCTCGCGATGCCCGAGCTGGAACAAATGCGCGACCATCAATTCGATGCCCTGGGCGTCGTTGCAGCACACCGAGGGGATGTCCGGGTCGCCGACCTGGTCGCCCGAGATAATGAACGCCACTCCCATTTCGCTGAGCGTGCGCAGGTAGCTGTCCTCCATTCGCGGCGCCATGATGAGCAGGCCGCCGGCTTTTTTCTGGCGGTAAATCCGCGCGAGTCCCTTCGGATTTCGAAATGCCTCGGACGTGCAGTCAAACAGCGCGAAATCCAGCTCCGTGCCGCGGATCGCCGATTGGAAGCCGATCATGATTTCGCGAAAAAACGCCGTGCCGAGCAGCTCCTTGTAGGCCGTGGCAACGCCGAGGAAGCCCGCGCGATTGCGCGAAAAACTGCTCGCGAGCGCGTTCGGCACGTAGTCGAGACGACGCGCGGCGGCCAGCACGCGGCGGCGCAATTCGGGATCCACGGTCCTGCGTCCCGCGAGCACGCGCGACACGGTCATTGGCGAGACTCCGCTCTCCTTCGCGACGTCGTGCATGGTGACCGATTGGAGCGATCCGGACGACTGACGACGTTTTCGTTTCAATGGCAAAACCGATTTGTGGATGATCAGGGGGGGGCTTGGGCGCGGCCATTTATGCAGCCTCGGCGGCTTGCGTCCACGGAAAAGAGGCCCGCGAATGCAATTGCCCGGCCTCCTCGAGCAACGTTATCGGAAACTTACCCGAGTCTGCGCGGAATCCGCAATCCTAGTTCGACGGCTTGCCGGTGGCCATCTCGTTGTCGTCGCGATACATCGTCGCGAGGGCCGGCGCGAACTTGTGAAAGTCCGGCGAGCCATCGACCGCCATGTTTCCCACCGCGACAAATTGCGTGAGCCAGTTGCGCTGCTCGCAATCGCAACTCTGCGTAAGCAGCTTTTCCGCGATCGGAATCGCCTTCGCCCATTTTTCCTTGTCGAGCGGCTGGTCCTTCGCGTCGCTCAATCCCACCATCTGCGCGAGTTTTTCCTGGTCGGCCGGCGTCACGTTCACCGCGCTCGGCGGAGGTGTCGCGGGCCCGGGCGGCTGCGCGAGTTTGGAAGCAATCACGCTCTGCGAGGCCACGCTCGCCACCGTCTGCACCGGGGCGGACGCCACCGGCGCGGCGGTGGATGGCGCCGACGAATGCCCGCCGAAATACCAGAAGGCCAGCAC
>JBOHXO010000273.1:0-1525 GCA_050737475.1 Chthoniobacterales bacterium | reverse complement strand
CGGAAGTCGCCGCCTTTGATCGTGTCGTAGAAAAGCCGGAAGACGCTGTCGCCGTCGTTCTGGTAGTTTTTTGCGGCGTTGATGCCGCCCTGCGCGGCGATGGAATGCGCGCGGCGCGGGCTGTCCTGGTAGCAGAAGCATTTGATGTTGAATCCCTGCTCGCCAAGCGTGGCGGCCGCGGAGGCGCCGGCCAGTCCGCTGCCCACGACAATGAGCTCGAACTTCCGCTTGTTGTTCGGCGCGATGAGTTTTGCGTGGTTCTTGAACGAGGTCCACTTGCGGTCGAGCGGGCCGGAGGGAATTCTGGCGTCGAGCGTCATGTTACTTCAACGCGTTGGCGCCCATGCCGAGGAGCACGGCCGTGGGGATGGATGTAAAGCCGAGGAAGAGCGTCCATGCGAGTGCGCGGCCGGCGAATTCGAAGCGCGGGCGGAGCTCCTGATTGCTAAGCCCGAGCGTCTGAAAAAGGCTGCCGATGCCGTGGCTGAGGTGCATGGCGAGCAGCGCGAGCGAGAGAATGTAGAATGCGCTGAACCACGGCACGCTGAACCCGGCGACCATCATGCGATAAACATCGTGCACGCTGCGGCCATCGAGGGTCGTCTCGTAGTGGCTATAGTCGTGGTCCACGATTTGCCACGTGAAGTGCGCGAGGTGAAAGACAACGAATGCGAGGACGATCAAGCCGGTGAGCCGCATCGTGCGGGCGAAGACGGTGGATCGCACGTGAGCCTCACGTAGATATTTCGAAGGCCGTGCGGAATGGTTTTCCTTCCACACGAGCATGGTGAAAAAAATGTGCAGCGTGACCACGGCGAGCAGGCCGGCCCGCACGATCCAAAGCAGCGGGCCGAGATCGCGGAGGTGCATCGCATAGGCGTTCATGGCGTGCGGACCGACAAAGAAGGTGAGATTCCCGAGCAGGTGACCGATCACGAAAAGCACCAGCGCGATGCCCGTGACGGCTACGACTGTTTTCTTCCCAATCGAGGAAAACAGCCAGCGTGCGGGCAGCGAGCGTCGGCGTATGTCTGTGGATGCGGAAGCGCCCATGAGAAGATATGGGATTACCTAATGCGTTGCGCGCGGCAAGGCAATGGCATCATGGATTTTCCGCGGCAGTGCGATGCAAACCGCAGCGATGGAGGCCTTGCGTGATACCCGCGAATGCCGCGTTACTGGGCGTTCTTATTGATGAGCCACAGCCAGGCTTTGCTGCCATTCTGCGAGTTCTGCTCTTCGTAATCCTTGGCTTCCAGCGCACGCGCGGAACCGTCCATGAAGACGTAGAGATTGCTTGTCCCGAACTGCTTGGGATCAATCAAATCCTGGTCGTCATTGGCGACATCGAGAAAGAAATTCGGATCGTCGTAAATCAACCCGATCAGGATGGTCTTGCTGGGCTGATCAATGGCCGCGAGCACAAGCGGTTTGTCGGCGGCTGTGGACTGATCCGTCCCCGGGTCGAGCCCGCCGTTCATGATGTAGCTGGTGTTGTTCGTGGTGTTCGAGAGCGGGTCGAGGC
>JBOHXO010000272.1:0-2234 GCA_050737475.1 Chthoniobacterales bacterium | reverse complement strand
AATTTCCCCTGCGAGAGCGCCGGGCCGAAGCGCTTGAGCAGGCTGTCGTAGAGCGGGCCGCCATCGAGCGAACAGGCGAGCGACCATTGCGCGACGGCGAGGGAATTCAGTCGTTCGAGCGCGACATGTGCGGCCATGCGGGTGGTCGCGGAGTCGGTGTCGAACGTGATCGGCACGGGACACGTCGTCAGCGCGCGGGTGATCAATTCGCGGGCGGCCTTCTGGTCCACCATCAGCGCGACGTCGGGGAATTCGGCGGTGTGATAATTGTCGTAGCCATGTTCCTGAGCCTGCTTCGCCGCGAAAATCATCCTGTCAATGCAGCCGTCCAGCAGCTTGATCCTCACCGCGGGATCGGTTTGCAGTGCGAGCGTCGAATCGGCCAGGCCCTGCAGTGCGGTGGAATCGTCCTCGAATGAGTTGTCGGAGTTGGAATTTTTGAGGGCGATGAATGCTTCGTAGTTCGATTCCATCGCCTTCGCGTCGCCGAGCAGCCGGCTTGCAAACCACGCGACGAGCAATTCCTGCGCGCGCGCCTTGCGATCGGCATCGGCGGGCGGTGCGGAATTTGCCTGCATGTCGGGCCACGCCGCGGGTGGCGGCAGGACTTTTACGATTGCGGGAAAGTCCACGTCCACCTCGCCGGAGCGTGACCGGTAGGTCTGCAGGCGGTTCACCAGCGCGAGCCATTGTTTCGCGGCTTCGGCGGGCGCGAGGGTGGGGGCCTGTTTTCCGAATGCCGCGGCATCGGCTGCCAGCGACATGGTGGTGCCCTGGGCGGCCGGCATGGACGCCTGCTTGTAGGCTTTTTCAAGGACGGCTTCAGCGCCGAGATAGTCGGCGGCCGCGGCGGTGAGGAACGGGAATGCGACGGCGCACGCGAGGAAATTTTTCATGGGGAGCCCGGGGTGGAAAGCGCGGATACCAGAAATGCGCCATGGCGAAAGGCTGCTATCCGTGCGGATTGAATCCTATACAAAATTTTCCGGAAATTCCGAATCAGATATTTACGGAAAATTTGAAACTGCGGCGGCAATGCGAGCGATCCTCCTCGAGGAGAGCGGCGCGGGCTTCCCCGGCGGATTCAGCCGTTGCGATTCGGCGTGCCGAGGACGTGCGTCTTCGGAGGGAGCATGACGTTGTCGAATGTCTGCGTGAACATCGCCGCGGCGAAGAATGCCACGGCTCTGAGCGTTTCAGTGCCCGTATTGACGAGATCGTGGCGGAGCGGCGTCGGAAGCACGAAGATACTTCCTGGCCCGACTGGATGCTTGCTGCCATCCTCGAGCTGAAGCTCGCCGGAGCCGGCGATGATGTATTGCGATTCCTCAGTGGCGTCGGTGTGCCAACCGAGCCGTCCGCCCGGTTCGATTTCATAGACGATCGTGGACGACTGTGTCGTGCCGTGTCCGCCGTAGAGAACGAACGCGCCATCCCATCTCACTGACGGATCGTCCTCTCCGCGCACCGGGATTCTTTCGAGTTTGTCGGAGGCAATGATGAGCGCGTTCATGCCGCCATCCCTAATCCCTTCAGGAACGGAGTCAATTCATTTGAGGCATATCATTTGCAAATAAAAAACCGGTATTTTTCAAGGCGGCAACTCGTGAAGCAAAGTTTTGCGGAAATTCTGACACACCGTCAGTCCTTGAGTCCTCGCCTCAACAGAGACGTGTTTCAACTATTCCGCGAATCGTTTCAGATTCTCCCCAAAGGGCGTTTCAGAATTTCTGCAAAACGACACACACGCGGAGCCTGATGAATAAAAGTGCTCGGGGAGGGACTTGAACCCTCATGCCTTACGGCATACGCCCCTCAAACGTACGTGTCTGCCATTTCACCACCCGAGCATTAAAAGTGGATCGCGCATCCGGATTTATCCCTGGTGCGCGGAAAGGGAGTGGCAGTGTCTCACGAAAAAATTCGCGTGCAAGCAGGAAAATTCACTTGAGCGGAGGACGAATCGCTGGCATTCTCACCGGTTCTCACCAAGAGATTTCTTATGGCATACGCAATCATTCAAACCGGAGGCAAGCAATACCGCGTCTCGGAAGGCGACGAGATCGACGTGGAAAAGCTCGATGTCGAAGCCGGCAAAAGCGCGACCCTCGAGGTCCTCATGTTCGCCGACGGCGACAAGGTGCAACTCGGCTCGCCCCTGCTTTCCGGAGCCACGGTCACGGCCGAAGTGCTCGAACAGCACAAGGGCGACAAGGTCGTTGCTTTCAAATACA
>JBOHXO010000271.1:0-5603 GCA_050737475.1 Chthoniobacterales bacterium | reverse complement strand
TGCGCTCGAGTCGCACATAGACGACTTTGAATCCGCGCAGACGGCATTCTTCCGATTCTCCGATGTGCAGCCGGCGGTGCTCGCGCAGGAATTACTGGCGCGGGGAGCGGATGGAAGTCTTTCGTTCTGGCAGGTGCTCGATCTGCGGAAATCCGAGGACGATCTCAAATCCGATATTCGCAAGAGTTACAAGAATCTCATCAACAGGGGCGCCGAGGAATTCGAATATCGCGTCTTCGCCGAAGATTGCGCCGCCGCGGACCTGGAGGCTTTCCGCGAGTTGCACGTCCGGGCCGCCGGCCGGTCCACGCGCAGCGACGCGAGCTGGAACATGCAGCTTCAAAAAATCCAGACGGGCGAGGCGTTCCTCGTGCTCGGCCGCGAAAATGGAGTTGCCGTCTCCGGCGCTTATTTCCTGAGCGACGGCCGCACCTGCTATTACGGCAGCGCGGCGAGCCCGGAAAAAGCGGAGACCCGTGGCGGCTCCCACGCGTTGATCTGGCAGGCGGTGAAATTTGCGAAGGAGCGCGGCTGCAGCCACATGGATTTGGGGCAGGTGCTTTTTCCCGGCCAGCATTGCGTGATCGACATTCACGCGCGGCCGGTGCTCGACGGCGACCACGAGCTGCCCGGCGAGCGCGAACTCGGCATCAGCCGTTTTAAAAAGGGCTTTGGCGGAGCGACCGTCGCACGCCTCGATTTGGTATGGAAACCCGCGACATCATCGAAGAGCACTACAAGCGCCTAGGCGCTGCGTATCAGCGCAAATACCCGAACGAGCAGTTCATCGTCTTTCTCGGGATGAACTTCTTCTCGATGCCGGTCGGGGAGCGCGGGGCGATCAAGGTGCTTGAGCTTGGGTCGGGTTCCGGTGCGAATCTTTGGGTTGTCGCTCGTGAGGGATTCCAGGCGCACGGCATCGACTACTCGCCGGCGGCCGTTCAATTCTGCCGCGAGGCCATGGAAAAATGGGGCGTCGCGGCCGACGTGCGGCTCGGCGACATCACGGCGCTGCCGTATGCAGACGACGAATTCGGAATCATTTTCGACGTGGTCTCCATCCAGCATTTGAATTGGAAGCAGCATCTCGACGCGTGGCGCGAAGCCCATCGCTGCCTCAAGCCGGGCGGCGCGTTTTTCTCCTACCACCTCGGCGAGAACTCCACGCCGCTCAACGCGCGGCCCGAAATGGTGGACCACTGCACGGCGGCCAACATTCCAAAGGGCCTGCCGCTGGAAAACAACGGCAACCTTTGCTTCCTCTCCGCGAACGAAGTGCGCAGGGCGCTCGGCGAAATCGGATTCTCGCGCATTAACATCGAGCGCCTGCAACGCTCCTACAACAACCAGATGCAGTTCGTGGAATATCTCTGCATCTCGGCCTGGAAGGACTAGCCCCGCGCATGACGCAGCCCTGCCGCATCGGCGTGCTCGGAGGTGGCTCGATCGGCCTGCGGCACGCGGCGAATCTGCGCCAGCTCGGGCATGGGAATGTCGTCGTTCTTGAGCCGTCACCGGCGGCACGGGAGAGATTCGATGGCGCGATTGCGGAGGGATTGGTCGCGACGCGGGAGGAATTCTGGGAGGCGCGGCCGGATGTCGTTTTTGTCTGCACGCCCTCGCAGCATCACCTTGCCGATGCGACCGAGGCGCTGACGCGCGGCTGCGACGTCTTTGTCGAAAAGCCGCTCGCCGTGTCGCTCGAGGGATGCGACGCGCTTGCCACAAAGGCGACTGAAAACAGCTGCGTCA
Organism: Chthoniobacterales bacterium; assembly: GCA_050737475.1. Classification (GTDB taxonomy): domain Bacteria; phylum Verrucomicrobiota; class Verrucomicrobiia; order Chthoniobacterales; family JAATET01; genus JAATET01. The sequence goes on along the minus strand of JBOHXO010000271.1, from coordinate 3,851 downwards.
CGATGGTTGCGTGCAATATGCGCTTCCATCCAGGCCCCATCGCGGTGAAGGCGTTGATCGAGGATGGGCGCATCGGCGCCATCCTCGCCGCGCGGCTCCATTGCGGCTCGTTCCTGCCGGACTGGCGCCCATGGCAGGACTACAAGCTGAGCTACAGCGCCGACTCCGTATCGGGCGGCGCGATCCTTGATTGCATCCACGAAATCGATCTCGCGCTTTGGTATCTGGGGCCAGGATCGTTGCAGGCCGCGGTGGTGCGAAAGGGCGGCTCGATCGGACTGCCGGACACGGATGCGATCGCGGAATTGCTGATCGCCCACGATTCCGGCGCGCTGGGCAGCGTGCATTTGAATTTCCTGCAACGAAACTACTCCCGCGGCTGCGAAATCGTCGGCACGCTGGGAACCATCCGATGGGATTTCGAAGTCCCCGAAGTTCACATTCATTCCGGTGACGGCACCGCGACGGTTTCCCTTCCCGCCGACTACGACTTGAACGCGATGTATCTCGACGAGGCGCGTCATTTTCTCGATTGCGTCGCCGCGCGTCGGCCGACGTGCAACCCGCTCGACGGCGGACTGGCTGCGCTGCGCATCGCGCTCGATGCGAAGAGCGCCTCGCGATGAAGATCGTCGGCATCATCCAGGCCCGCCTCGACTCGACGCGCCTGCCGGGGAAAGTGCTCCTCGATCTTGCCGGGCGGCCGCTTCTCCAGCATGTGATCGAGCGTGTCCGCGCTGTCGAAGGCATTGATGAAGTCGTGGTTGCCACGACGAACAGGCCGGAAGACGACGCGGTTGCTTCATTTGTCGAGTCGATGGGCGTCGCGTGTTTTCGCGGGCATCCGACGGACGTTCTCGACCGCTTCCATTGCGCGGCGTCGCTTTACAATGCGGACGCCGTCACGCGCCACACGGCCGACTGCCCACTCCTCGCGCCCGAGCTTGTTTCCGAAGTCGTCAAAGTCTTTCGCGAAGGCGGTTACGATTATGTTTCGAATGTCCTGCGGCCGTCCTATCCCGACGGTGTGGACGTCGAGACGTTCTCGTTCGAGGCACTCGAAGCCGCATGGCGCGAGGCTGCCCTTGCTTCCGAGCGCGAGCACGTTACGCCGTTCCTGGTCAACCACCCGGAGCGGTTCCGGCAGTTCAATGTCGGGCAGTCCGAGGATCTCTCCGGCTGGCGCTGGACGGTCGACGAGCCGCGCGACCTCGAGTTTGTGCGCGCCGTCCTGCAGTCCCTCAACGATCACCCCGCGACTTACGACGAAATCGTGAAGCTTTTGAAAGCGCGTCCCGAATTGCTCGAGATCAACGGTGGCATCCGTCGCAACGAGGGCTACGAGAAATCGCTCGCCGCCGAGCGCACGGGTGCCGGTCAGCGACTCTACGAGCACGCGAAGCAGCGCATTCCCGGCGGCACGCAGTTGCTTTCGAAACGGCCGGAAATGTTCCTGCCCGGCCAGTGGCCGTCGTATTATTCCCGCGCTTCGGGCTGCGAGGTGTGGGACCTCGACGGTCGGCGGTTTCTTGATTTTTCGATCAGCAGCGTGGGCGCCTGTCCGCTTGGCTACGCCGATCCCGATGTCAATGAGGCGGTCACGCACGCTGTCGCGAACGGTTCGATCTGCACGCTCAATCCGCCCGAGGAAATCGAACTCGCCGACGTGCTCTGTGAGTTGCATCCGTGGGCGGAAATGGCGCGCTTCCCGCGAACAGGCGGCGAGGCGATGGCGGTGGCGGTGCGCATCGCGCGTGCTGCGACGGGCCGCGATGTCGTGGCCTTCTGCGGCTACCACGGCTGGTCCGATTGGTATCTCGCCGCGAACCTCTCCGAGGACAAGGCGCTCGACGGTCACCTGCTTCCAGGGCTTGCTCCCGCCGGCGTGCCGCGCGGATTGACAGGAACCGCGCTGCCATTTCGTTACAACCACATCGAAGACTTGCGCGAAATCATCGCAAAGCATGGCGACCGGCTTGCCGCAATTGTCACCGAGCCGATCCGCGCGAAACCTCCGGAGGAAGGCTTCTTCGCAGGCGTGCAGCAGCTCGCGAAGGACACCGGCGCGCTCGTCATCGCGGATGAAATCACCATGGGTTTCCGTTTGCGCTGCGGCGGCGCGCATGAGCTTTTTGGGCTGCAGCCCGACATCGCAATTTTTGCGAAGGGCATGAGCAATGGCTTTCCCATGGCGGCGGTGATCGGGCGTGCGGAGATCATGCAGGCCGCGCAGGCGACGTTCATCAGCAGTTCGTATTGGACCGATCGCATTGGCCCGGTCGCGGCGCTCGCCTGCATCGCAAAACTCCGCGCAAACGATATTCCCGCAAAACTCGCCGTCACCGGCCGCCGCATCAGGGAAGGCTGGGCAGGGATTTCGCAGCGCATTGGCCTGCCACTCGCCATTGATGGCGTGGATCCACTGCCTTCGTTCACCATTGACTGCAACGATCCCCTCGCGGCGAAGACATTGTTCGTCCAGGAAATGCTGGATCGGAATTTTCTCGCGACAGGCGCCGTATTCGTGACCGCCGCTCACACGGAGGAAAAAGTCGCCGACTATCTCGTCGCATGCGAGGCGGCTTTTGCGGCTGTTCGCGAGGCGCTCGACGCCGGTGCCGTAAAGAAAAATCTTCGCGGTCCCGTCGCCCACGGAGGATTTCACCGCCTTGCATGAAGCTTGTCGCGATCAATACCATCGGCCTCACCGGTGCGGAAATTCTCGCGGCCGAATTGGCGCGTTTTCCGGAGCTGCTCATGCTGCCCGGCCAGAACTTCATTAACTTCGAGACGCATTGCTACCGGCCGCACGACTACAACGGCTGGAGCGTCGAGCGCATCTTCGACAACCTCCACAAGCATCAGTTCACCCGCTCTGGCCATTGCTGGGCCGGCCTTACCAAGAGCATGAGCCCAGGGATGCTCGGGACGTATGATCGCGCTCGTCATCTCGCGGAATTTTCAGCGCTGTCGAAGGACGACGCGGAAACGTTCGATCATTTTCGCAACTATGCTGTTGCCTTCGCGCGGACGATGGGACAATCGCTCGACGCCCGCAAATATTTCGGCTTTTTCGGGAATAATATCGTCGTCAATGCGGCGCACTACCCGGGCTTCCTCGAAAAATCCGCGGTCATTGACTTCACAAACCCGCTCGATTTCTGGCTCGCGAACATCGGCCAGCGCATGGTGTGGGAGAACACCGTCGCGATTCGCTTCTGGCTCGTGAACATGTTGTTCGTGCGCCGGTGGGAGTTGAAAAATCCCGGTCATTACACGGCGGTGGACATTCGCGAATACACCCGCGATCGCGACGTGGTAAGCGCAAGGCTGAAGGCGTTTTTGAACCTGGAATCAAAACCCGCGGCAGATGTGCCGGATGGATTCATCCGCTTTTCCCCGGAGTTCGTCGCGCGGTTCGAGCGCAACGCCGCGGACCTGCGCCGCATCTACGAAGGCTGGACGGAATTCGACCTCGGCATGAATTTCTCCGCATGGGCGGATGCGTTTCTCGCCGAGCCGGAGATTGACGAATTGCTCGCGCGCTACGGTGATTTTTGGAACAGCACGACGCACACGAACCTCGATTGGATCGGCCCGATCGAGGAGGAAATCGTCGGGCGATTGCTCGAGTTCACCGGTGCAAAGAGCCGTCGCAACATCAGTCGCTGGTTTTACCACGAGTGTTTCCATCTCTCGTGCGACGACTGGCAGAATCCGACCGGCACACTCGAACATTACCTCGGTTGCCTCGAGGAGGAGATCGTGCTGCCCGAAATGCCGTTCTACGTGCGCATCGCGCTTTGCTATTTCGAGAAGGTCGCGGACAACACGATCAAGCGCGCCTACAG
>JBOHXO010000270.1:0-2990 GCA_050737475.1 Chthoniobacterales bacterium | reverse complement strand
AGCCCGAAACGATCTACGTGGTGCCGATCAAGAGCGACTCCGAGCATTTCCCGATTGATGGAAAATTGCAGGTCTGGCGCAGCCGCACGGGCGGCGGCGAATGGGAGCCGATCACGAAAGGGCTGCCGCAGGAGAATTGCTACGTGAACGTCCTGCGCGACGCGATGGCGGTGGATGCGCTCGATCCGTGCGGCGTGTATTTCGGCACGACCGGCGGGCAGGTTTATTGCTCGGCGGATGCGGGGGATTCGTGGATGCCGATCGTGCGGGATCTGCCGGCGGTGCTGTCGGTGGAGGTGCAGACGTTTTGAGCAATGCGAAATGGGGAATGCGAAATTCGAAATAGGAATGCGACGGTCATGGACCGCCGCTACAGCACGATGACATTATGATTCGCGTGGTTCTTCCGGCTCATTTGCGGACGCTTGCCGGCGTGGAGGACGACTTGGAGGTCGAGGTGGCGGGGGCGGCGACGGCGCGGTCTGTGCTCGATGCGCTCGAGGCGAAGTTTCCGACGCTGCGCGGGGCGATTCGCGAGCATGGGACGTTGAAGCGTCGGGCGTTCGTGCGGTTTTTTGCGTGCCAGCAGGATATTTCGCACGACTCGCCGGATGCGCTGTTGCCCGAGGCGGTCGCGAGCGGGGTGGAGCCGTTTGTCGTGCTTGGCGCGATTGCGGGCGGGTAGGTCACGGGAACGCGCGGCGCGCGAATCGCGTGGAATGAAGCCATCGGCATCCGCCGGTCTTGACCGGAGGCGGGATTCAATTTAGCCGGGCGGTGTGCTTCGCCGGAAACCGCCGTCGAGGCCCACACGAGCGTTGATTATGATCGAAGGATTGCGAGGGACTCACAGCGGCCCGCTGGGCAGGGCGGCAAAGCTCGTCCTGATGCTCTGCGCATCGCTCACGATCCTGGCGTGCTACCTTTTCTCGATTCTGTCGGTCGTCGGGCTCCTGCTTTTCATCGCGGTCGAATTTGTTCTCATACTCGCCCTGGCCCGGTTCGGCCTGTCCGGCTGGTTCATCCAGTTCCTGCAGCGGCATTTGATGATCGTCGGGATTTTCGTGAAAAACCTCTGGCTGCCCCGGGGCACGGAATACCAGATTCCGCTGGCCCGGGAGGATGCGCCGAAGTTGTTTGCGATGCTCGATTCCATGGCGGTGCACATGAAGATATCGCCGCCGCAGCAGGTGGTGATCGAGATGAATTGCGGCGCGTGGGTGCGGCTGCGCGGCATTCGCAAGGGCGCCGGAAAGACGTCCCTCGGCATCGGCTACGATCTGCTCGCAGTCCTCGACGTGAGCGAGTTCGAGGCTGTGATGGCGCACGAGATGACGCATGCCAAGCTCGTCGAGCGCGGGTTGAAGAGCTGGTTGAATGGCGGCCTTGCGCGCATCGCGCGCGTGTCGAATGCCCTCGGCGAATGTCTCGCCGCATACCGTGCACAAAATGCCTCCTTCGCCTCGGCGGGTTTCTTTCGCAACGGCGCCGACACGATGACGCGGCTGGCCGCGCACCTGGTCGCATCGTATTCGCGGCAGGACGAGTTTGAGGCGGATCGCGGAGCGGCGGAGTTGTGTGGAGCGGAGCCCTTGCGCACCTCGCTGCTGCGCCTGAACGTGGCCATTGCCCGGCTGGGTCGGCTTCCATGGGCCGAGCGCGTGAGCCGGATCGAGACGGAATCCAGTTTCAGCGGATGGCTCACGAAGGAGTTGAGCGTGACGGAAGCGGAGGCGCTGGGTGCCGCAGGCGTGGAGGCGCGGGATCCCTATTCCACCCATCCCGCCCTGCACGACCGGCTCGCCGCGTTGCCCGCCATCGAGAAGACCTCCACGAACACGGAGCCCGCGATGGGGCTGCTGCGCGATCCCGACCACATTGCGGCGGACTTGAGCGAGGAAATTCATCGCGTGCTCGCGGAGCAGGAGCAAAAGGATTCGCTGCTGCTTGCGAAGTCGGCGCGCAAGCTGCGCGGAGCCCAGGTGCTCGGGCGGTCGTGGGTGCCGGCGCTGTTCCTGTTTGGAATGGCGCTGGTTTTCGGTGTGGGAATGTTCTCGGAGAATTTCTCGGGTCCGCTGATGCCGGTGGGTTTCGTTCTTTTCACGGCGGCGGGAATTTGGGCGCTCCGGCTGAGCAAATACCGTGGGGTTCACACGCTGCCGGTTCCGCGCTATGCGGAATTGAAAAAGGCCTGGCGGGAGCCGCTGCCGCCGGACCTGGGGGAGCGCGAAAAGGAGATCGAGTCGGAGTTCAAGGCGGCGGTGACGGGCAAAAAATCCGAGCGGTTGAAGTTTCTGATCAACGAAGCCTTCGCGGCGCTCGGCCGGTGCGAATACCTGCGCGCGCACGTGGCCACGCGGCTCGCGATGGATATCCACAACAAGAATGTCGAGGTCGCGCTCGGCCATGCGATCGCCTCCGCCGGCCTGCGGACCAGCATCGGAAACAATCTCATGTTTGTGCGGGCAAACGCCGGAATTTCCGCGCCGCAGATCGTCTGGGGAACCGCATGGGCGCTGACGCTGACCGGGGAGTGGAACAACGCCGAGGCCCTGCTCTGGAAGGCGCATCAGGAGACCCCGGACGAGCCCACGTTTCTGCTCCTCCTTGCCTTCGTGCAGCAACAGCGCGGGAAGCTGCAGAGCGCGATTCTCAATGCGGAAAAGGCCGTGGACCTGACGCCCGGAGACCTGGAGGCCATCAAGCTGCTCGGCCAATGCCTGCTCGACGCCGGGCGATTGCATGCGGCGGCGGAACGTCTCGCGGCGCTGGAGCCTGTCGCGCAGAGCGATGCGGAGCTGGTGATGCTGATGGTGCGTGTTCGACTGCTGCAGCAAAATCTCGAGTCCGCGCAGGAATGGTCGGGCCATATGCGAAAGGGAAGCCATGCGACCCCGTGGATGATCCGGATGGGCGAGGCCTTTGAAACCGCGCGGCACGACCAGATTGCCGCGGATTATTTCGGGGAGGTCCTCGATGCCGGATATTAC
>JBOHXO010000269.1:0-4322 GCA_050737475.1 Chthoniobacterales bacterium | reverse complement strand
TGCCATTGGTCTGGATGAGGATGACCGTGTTTGTCTCGGGCTGTGCAGGAGCGATCTGGCCCTTGCCGCTGAAGGCGCTCATTTTATCTTCGAGATCCATCTGGCCTTCGAACTCACCGTTGGCGCGGTTGCCACGCACGATGAAGACGAGGGGCAGTTCGCTGGTGCCCGCGTCGCTGGTGGGGACCGTAAAATCCTGGCCGCCGAGCACGCCGGCGAGCTGCTTGCCCGTGATCGAGGCGGTCACGCCGCCGCTGACGACCTGGCCCTCAACGAAGAAGCTGTAGGTGTTCGCCGTAGAGATACCGCTTTGCACGCCGTTCGAATAGGCAAAGCGCAGCACACCGACGAGGTTCGTGCCGGTGCACGTGGCCTGGTAGCTGCCGTCAATTCCGCTTTGGAGCGGAGACATGTCGGTGAACGGAGGCGGACCCCCGAAGGAACCTGCATGGGATGCGGTGGCGACGGCGAGAAGGGCGAAGGTGCAGAGAACTGGGAGTTTCATATCGAGCGAGGGGTGGAATTTCATTTTGCAGCGGGCAGGTCAAGTGATTTCTGGCAAAACCTCACGCCGCGCGCAAGCCCCATTACCCCGCGGCAGGCGGCAATGTGACCCGCACAATAGCCGCCGGGCCGCCCACGGGCCTCAACGCAGCCTCTCCGGACGCCCCTGCCGGCAGCAGAAAAAAATTTCCGCGCTCGAACACCGCACCGTCCGTGGCGACAGCGCCCTCGATGACGTTGAAAATAGCGAACCGCCCCGGCTCCAGCGCGGCACGTGGCTCCGCGAGATTCCATTTCTCCGCCACGAAATGTCCGCAGCCGCTCAGCACGCCGTCCGCCGGCTCGTCGGGCGCCGGCTCGAAATCATTGAAGTCAATCGAGGTCATGGACTCCGCGACGTGAAGCGCGCGCGGCCTGCCGTCGAGGCCGGTGCGGTTCCAGTCGAATACGCGGTAGGTCGTGTCGCTGTTCTGCTGCACCTCGAGCAGCAGGCAACCCTCGCAAAGCGCATGCACGCGACCACTGGGAATGAAAATACATTGCCCGGTGCGCACGGCGATATGATGCATCGCTTCGTCCACATTGCCGCGCTCGATCGCGCGCTCGAAATCCTCGCGCGTGACGCCGCGTTTGAGTCCGGCATAGATCGAAGCGCCCGGGAGGCAATCGAGGAAATACCACATCTCCGTCTTCGGCTCGCCGCCGAGCGCCCGCGCGACTTCCACCGGCGGATGCACCTGCACCGAAAGTTTTTCGCGCGTGTCGAGCAGCTTGATCAAAATCGGGAATCGCGCCGCGGGATGTTGCACATACTCGTCGCCGAAAATTTCCGCCCGATGCCGCGTCCACAGTTCGTGCAGCGTCGCGCCGTGCAATGCGCCGCCATGCACCACGCTCTGCGCGTCCGCACGGTCCACGATTTCCCACGACTCACCCACGGGGGAGCCGGGCGGCAGCGACTTGCCAAGCACGGTTTCCAGCCGGCGCCCGCCCCACACACGCTCCATCGGCAGGGGCTCGAAAACAAAGGGTTCTACAGCCATTCCGATTTATTACACCATGGAGAGCATGGAGGGCATGGAGGAATTTTGAATGTTTCGGCTTCCTCCATGTTCTCCATGTCCTCCATGGTAAATCCCATGCCGCGCACCGAGATCTCGACCGACATTCAAGTGATGTATTTCGACACCGATGCCGGCGGCGTGGTGCACAACATCGTCTACCTGCGCTTCATCGAGACCGCGCGCACGCTCCTCGCCATCCAGATCGGCATGAGCTTCGAGGAAATCGCCCGCACGAACATCCACCCCGTCGTCACGCGCACGGAGATTGACTACAAACGTCCCGCCGGCCTCGGCGACATCGTGCGCGTAAACGGCCGCATCACCGAGTGCTCGGGCATCCGGTTCTGGTGCGAATTCGAAATCGTGCGCCCGCGCGACGGCGCCCTGCTCGTGACCTGCAAACAATCGCTCGCGCTCGTCAAAATGCCCGAGGGCAAACCCGTGCGACTGCCCGCCGGATTCCCGGAAAACTTCTCGCTGCAGTGAGCGGCGAATTCGAAAAAGAACGCCGCACGGTCGCGGTGTGGAATGCAGCGCTGCTCCTCGCCGGTCTCTGCCTGCTGCTGCAAATCCTGCCCGCCGGCATCGGCTCGCTCTACAACGAAACCGACGGCCAGTATGCCGGTGCCGCGAAGCGCATGGTGCAGGGCGGAAGCTGGCTCATCCCGGAAAACAATGGCGTGCCGCGCCTCGTGAAACCGCCGCTTTTGTATTGGATGATGGCGTCGTCGTTCCGCGCGTTTGGCATGAATGAATTCGCCGCCCGTCTGCCCGGCGCGCTCGGCGTCACCGCAATGGTGCTCGCGGTCTTCGCGCTCGGCACGCACCTCGGCTCGTTACGCCGCGGCCTCGGCGCGGGCATCGTGCTGCTCACCAGCCTCGGCTCGGCGACACTCGCGCGCATCGTGATGCCGGAGCCGGTGTTTTGCGCGTTCATCGCGTGGGCGGTCTATTGCGGCGTGCGAGCATTGGACGCTCCACGCGACCGGCGATGGGCATTCGCAATGTGGCTGTGCATGGCGCTCGCGGTCTTCACGAAAGGAATCCACGGCCTGCTCTACCCGCTTGCGACCGTCCTTATCGTCGCGTTTTGTCTGCGCGAATGGCGTCCGCGCGCCGTGCGATTGTTTTCCATCGCCGGCATCGTCGCGTTCCTCGCGATCAACGTCCCGTGGTATGTCTTCATCGAATCGCGCTACCCCGGCTGGTTCGCGAATTTGTTTTTTGCCGAGCAGGCAGGCCACCTCGCGGGCAGCGCCGCGCCGGCAACGCATTACGAAAATGTGCCGCGGATTCAATTTCTCGGGCTGCACATGGCGTGGCTTTTCCCGTGGTCGGTCGTGCTGCTCGTCGAGCTGTCGCGCATTCGTGTGACCTTCGACAACCGCCGCGAGCTCGTTCTGGCGGCCGTCTGGGCGGGCGTCGTCCTGCTTCCACTGCTCTTGATCGGCGAGCGTCAGGACTACTACGCAATGGCAATGTGGCCGGCGTTTGCGCTGTTCGCCGCGGTCGTGATCGAACGTTCGCGGCCCGGACGAATCTGCGTGGGCGCACTCGCGGCAATTTGCGTCCTCGGCCTTTTCGTCTGCGCGTGGGCGATGGGACTCACGCCGCCGCCGGAGTCGGAATCCGCGTACACCGTCGCGCGCGCCACCGCATGGACCACGGTCACCGGCTTCGGCCCCGAGGTGTGGCTGGGCATTTCGCGGCTCGGCGCCATCTGCTTCGGCGTCGCGCTGCTCCCGCTCGTGGCGGGGCTTTTCATTCCACGCCGGGCCTTCGCAATGCTGGCCGCGGCGGCCGCCATTTTCTCGCTCACCGCCGTGCTGGGCTACGCATTGGTCGCGCCATATTTCTCGCTGGCGGATGCGTCACGCGCCCTGCGCAAATTGCCGGACACCGCGCCCGTGATCTTCGACGGCGGCATTGACACCGGCAGCAGCCTGCTTTTCTACGCGGACCAGCCGGTCGTGCTGCTCGGCGGACGCAAGGACGACGATTTCATCACGCGAAAATTCCACGTCGGACGCGAGCGATTCATTGATAATACCGGGCTCGCAGCGCTCTGGGCCTCGGGCCAGCCCATGGCGTTCGTCACGGAGCGGGCGAAATTGCCGGACTGGCGGAAATTGCTCGGGCCGCTGCCGGCGCCGACGATTGTTTGCGGCACGCAGGCGGTGTTCGTGCGAGGCGAATGACAGACTTTTCTTTGTCGAGTCCGCGCGCTCGTGTTTAACTTTCCCGCTCCATGGAAAACGTCATCATCGTCGGCACTGGATGCGCCGGCCTCACCGCAGCCATCTACACGGCGCGCGCCAATCTCTCCCCGCTCGTTCTCGAGGGTCGCCAGCCCGGCGGCCAGCTCACCACCACGACCGCGGTCGAAAATTTTCCCGGCTTCCCCGACGGCGTGGACGGCCCGGAACTCATCATGCGCATGCACGCGCAGGCGGAGAAATTCGGCGCGCGTTTTCAATATGGCACGGTCGAGGAATTCGAGCACGCGGACGAAGCGAACCGCATCAAGGTGGACGGCAAATGGCTCGAGACAAAGACGCTCATCGTCGCCAGCGGCGCCTCCCCGCGCTATCCCGGCCTCGACCGCGAAAAGGAACTCATCGGTCACGGCCTCACCTCCTGCGCGACGTGCGACGGCGCATTCTACCGCAACGTGCCGGTCTGCGTGATCGGCGGCGGCGACTCCGCGTGCGAGGAGGCCACGTTTCTCACGCGCTTTGCCAGCAAGGTGTATCT
>JBOHXO010000268.1:0-7009 GCA_050737475.1 Chthoniobacterales bacterium | reverse complement strand
ATTTCGCGCGAAAATCAAAGGAAAAGTCGGTGATTTACCATGGAGGGCATGGAGAACATGGAGTTTTTTGCAGATTTTCTCCATGCCCTCCATGTTCTCCATGGTTAAGTTCCCTCCATGCCCACCTGGGATGCCGCGCAATATCTTCGCTTCGCCGATGAGCGCACACGGCCTTGTCGCGACCTCGTAACTCGCATTCCGCTCGAGGCTCCCGCGCGCGTGGTGGACCTCGGCTGCGGCCCCGGCAACAGCACCGCCGTGCTCGCGAAGCTGTGGCCGCGGGCGGAAATCATCGGCGTGGACAACTCTGCGGAGATGATCGCGCGCGCGCGCACGGATTACCCGAAGCAGTCATGGGTGGTGGGCGACCTTGCCTTGTGGCAATCGGACGATCCATTTGATGTCGTGTTCTCAAACGCCGCGTTGCAATGGGTGCCGGACCACGCCGCATTGCTGCCCGCGCTGCATTCCCACGTCGCGCCCGGCGGCGTGCTGGCGGTGCAGATGCCGGGTGATCCCGAGGCGATTCCGCATCGGCTGATGCGCGAACTGGCGGCCTCCGCGGCCTGGCGCGATCGGTTTCCCGCTCCGGTGCGCGAATGGTCCGTGCTTCCCGCGGAAACGTATTACGACATCCTCGCTCCGCACGCGACGCGGCTCGAAATCTGGCTCACGGATTACCTGCACATCCTGCCGTCCGTGGGCGCGATTGCGGAATGGTATCGCGGCACGGGATTGCGTCCGTATCTCGATGCGCTGGGCGAAGAGGCGCCGCGATTCGTCGAGGAATTCACGACGGCTCTCTCGCAGCTCTACACGCCGCGCGCGGACGGACGCGTGATTTTTCCGTTCCGCAGGTTGTTCCTTATTGCGGTTCGGTGATGTCCTTCGGGACGGGAATGCGGATCGGCGGATCCACGATGGAGTCGCGCCAGTTGTCCAGCATTCGTGTGCGCGCCGTGGCGCCATTGGTGACGTAGAATTTCTTCTGCTTGAGCCGCCCCAGCGAGAATACGGGCGCCTGCGCGGGGTTGTTAATAAAGGCGGCAGCGGCATCCATGTCGGGGCCGGTTACAAATCCCACGGCATGGCCGATGCGCGGATAAATGTAATTGATCGAGCCCGTAATGCCCGCGCCGATGGTGGCGCCGCCGCTCACCGGAGTCTGCGCGTCCATCATTCCGTTGAGGAGCAAGGTGGGCACGGTGCTCTGCGGCAGGGTGCGTGTCGTGCCGGGATTGTAGGGCACCTTCCATGCGACGATGAGTTGCGCGAGCTGGAAAAGCCCGGGGCCTTCCGCGCGGATGAGCGCCTTGGTCTTCACGCCCAGGATGCCTCGCTCGGTTGCCTTCACATAGCCTGGCGCGGCGAAGTCGGTGCCGAGCACGGAGAGATACATGCCGAAGGGATTGTCGCGATCCGTTTCCGACCTGGGCGCGAAGAAGCGGCGCACGAGCGGTCCGGCGGTCCTGCGTTCCAGTTGCTCCACGAGCATCGGGATGTAGCGGATTGTTTGAGTGACCTGCAGCAACTCGGTGAGGGTTTCCGCGAACGACGCGCCGTCAATGGTGACCGCCTCGAGCCGCCCGGTGCCCAAATTTTTGATCCGAAATTTCAACGGCTTGGTGGTGAGCGAATCCATGAGCTTGTAGAACCGCTGGCGGAAATGTGGAAACGCGCGGCGGGCCGGGCCGTTCGTGGAGACATCGCCGATCAGCGCATCCATACCGTGCTTTTCAATGGCCAGACTGGTGGGCAGAAAAGGATCGGTGGCCGGCGAGTTGCCGGACATTACCACGGCACGAAAACTTGCGGAGTGGCGGCGGAGCAATTCCTGCGCGACGAATGTGCCGTAGGAATTCGCGAAGAGATTGATCTGCCCATAGCCGAGTGCGACGCGCGCGTCCTCGTAATCCTCGGCAATTTGCGCGGTATTGAATGCGGTGACATCAATGCCGCGCTGCGCGAACCATGCGCGGTTGATGCTCGCGAAACGTGGGATGGCCGCGGCGTTGCGCCGCATGAAAAGATTCGGCTCCGAGAAGCCGGCACCGCGCGGGTCCACGTAGACGATGTCCCGCGTTGTGTTCAATACCCCGAAGATCCCGAAGCCGCTGCTGGAGAGTGTGGCCGAGCCGCCCGGGCCGCCGACGATGTAAAATACCGGGTCCGGCTCCGGCGTGGAACTGAGCGCCGGCACGATGACGACCGCCAGCTGGAGCGTGCGGCCATTTCCGGGATTGGCGTGATTTTCCGGCACCATGATGTAGCCGAACTGCATTCGCGCCGCGTCGGGATAGCGCTGCAAGGGCGCGGGCAATGGAGCGGGCGTGAATTGTGCCTGCGCCGCCAGCGGGAGGCAGAGGGCAAAAAGTAAAACGCGTAACGACGGCATCCGAAGACGAATCGTCCCGATGTCAGCCAGTGTCAATGCAGAGCGTTCCCTGTGTGTGAATTGGTGAACGATGAGCGGCAATGTCCTTGCCTTGAAAAAACGACGTTGCGTATACGGCGCTGTGTTGAAAAACAGTCCCCCCCAATTCTCGACGCTCTCCCGCCACCCGACTCTCCACGACGTAGCCCGCGAATGCGGAGTCTCAGCAATGACCGTGTCGCGCGTACTCGGAGGCCGCGACGGGGTGGGGGAGCAGACGCGGCGAAAAGTGCTCACGGCGGCGCGGCGCATGCATTACCACCCCAGCGCTCTCGCGATTAATTTCGCCCGCAACCGCTCCGGATTCATCGGTGTCGCCACGCATTTCGAGGGCCTGCTCGGCTCCTACTATTTCCGCAACATCATGGCGGGCTTCCAGGTCGCGCTGCACGGCAAACACACGGACTTCGCGCTGTTCGATACCATCTCCGAGGTCTTCGAAAAACCCGAGGAACTCGCCAAACTCTATCGCCAGCGCAAGACCGACGGGCTGCTCATCGTCGCACCGCATCAGGATGACAAATACCTCAAGACGCTCAGCCGGCTCGGCGTCGCATTCGTCGTCGTCGGCGAATGTGTGAACGACAAAAGCGTGCCATCGGTTTCGTGCGACGATGGCCAGGGCGTCCGTCTGTTGTGCCGCCATCTTCGCAAGCTCGGGCATCGCGATATCGCTTACATTGCCGGCGCGGACTATCTCGGCAGCGCCCGCCGTCGGCGCAAGGCATTTGTCGAATTCATGCGCGATGAAGGAATTTCCATTCCGAAACATTTCATTCAGCCCGGCTTTTACACCGCGGATGCGGGAAGGTCCGCGACGCTGCGCATTCTCGAAGCGAAACGTCGCCCGACGGCCATCGTTGCGGCAAACGATCACGCGGCGGTCGGCGTGCTCGAGGCTCTCCGTGAGCGCGGCATTCGCGTCCCCGAGGAAATTTCCGTGGCGGGATTCGACGACCTCCTCCCGGCCGCAGTGACCAATGTCACGCTCACGACCGTGCGCCAGCCGCTTCTGGAAATCGGGCGCGCGGGTGCGGAAATTCTACTCAAGGCGATTGACACCGGCCAACTCGCCGTCGGTCACACGGATGTGCCTGTGACACTCGTCACGCGTGACTCCACGGCCCGCGTCACGTCCGCTACTGCAAAGAATTCCTAAAAGACGGAAGAAGCCTTCCCCTGTCGTTTTCTTGACAGTGTCGCTGCAACAGCTTTATCGTTAAAGATAACAGCCTGTAACGCAGCCGACTTTCGTTTTTAATCGCCGGCCCCGTGACAGTTTCATGGAGATGGAACTGGCTCGGACGCGGTTAATCGCCATCCCGGCATCCTTGGGGGGATTGCCGGGATGGCATTTTTCAAGTGGGCGCTTTTCGATGCTACGCCATGTTGGCGTCCACGACGGCTTGGTTCCCGGCCCGCAACGTTTCGGAATGCACATTGGCCAGCAGCGAGACGGCCTCGCGCGTGCAATGAATCTCGACGTCCACCGCGCCCGGTCCGACCTGCTCGAACACATTTGCGGCAAGCAACGCTCCGCCCCTGCCGTCAATTTTGACTGCGACGGAATAGCCGCGGATGCGATTGTTCGTCATGCACAGGCCCTCGCCGCCGCGGCCCTGCGTGAAGAATGTGCCGGCGTGCGACTTGCCGTTCAACGCGAAGCAATCGCGGATCGTCACGTTTCGCATGTGCGGATTTTCGCCGATCCCGAAATTGATTTTCGCGCCATCGCCATTTTGCAGTTCCGCAAATTCGCAATGCTGGAATGTGACGTTCGTGCCGCGCTCGCCAATCACATCGCCGAAGAGAATGCATTGGTCGAAAACGGTGTTGCTGCACTGGCCGTTCGAAATCGTGGGACGCGGCTTTCGCATCGGAGCGCCGATTCGCGCGGCGATTTGCGCGGTGCGGAACCAGCAATGGCGGAATTCCGTATGTGCCGCATCCTTCATGCTCACGCCGCAAAGTTCCGCGTCCGCGGCTGACTGGAACGTGCATCGCTCAAACACATTGTTCAAACTCGACACAGCGTCAGGGCCATCCTCCACCGCGTCCACACGAACGACGGCCTCCGTCATTGCGCCTTCCGCCGCGAAGCAGATATCCTCGAAGCGGCCATGCATGCAGGTGCTCAAATGCAGGCAGCCCGCGGGATCGTTTCCAACATAAACAAGCCGCGTGCCGGAGCGGCCACGGTTTCCGCCCGATCCCGAAAGAATGATATTTCGCACCTGCCGGAGGGCGATGGAACGCAGCAGGTAGTAGGTGCCGTGCGGGATGTCCAGCGTTCCGCCGGTCGTTGCGAGACTCGAGATCGCAGTGGCGAAAGCCTCGTCGTTGCAAGACGCGTCCTCCCTGCTCCCATCGGGCTTTGCGCCGAAATCGAGAACGTTCAAGCGAGTCATGATTCCGTATTTTTTCCGCGCCGCAGAAATCCGAACAGCGCTCCCAGCCCGGAGCGCGGCGTGACAGGCGGCTTCTTTGTTCCGGATGGAATGGCTGCTCCGGGATTGCGCGCGAAATATTGAGCGACCTTGCGAACGGCCCGGGCAATGTCCACGGCCTCGCTCTCGATGAACGTGTTTCGCATGTGAAAAAATCCAAGCCCCGGCAGCAACCGCTCGATGTTTGGAAGTCGCAGCGATGTGTAGTCGGCGCGCGTGATTCCGGTTTCGTCGCGTAATGGAAATCCGCTCGTGCCGTAGGTCTGCGCCCTGGCGAGAATCGGATAACGATACAATGGCTTCCCCTTCAAATACGGGCCAAACGCATCAATGATTCCCTCCGCCTGCAACGCGGCGACAAAATCCTTGAGCGTCACGCCCGCCGTCTTTTCATCGAGGTGGAAGGGATAGAGATAGTGCACGCTGCGGCCGTCTTCGAGGCGTTGTGGAATGGTGAATCCGGCGAGTGAGCGAAAAGTTTCGTCGAGAATTTCAACCGTCTTTTCGCGCGCGACCGTCGCATCCTCGAGCTTCGCAAGCTGCGCCACGCCGATCGCGGCCTGCAGGTCCGTCATCGGATAAAACGCGCCGAGCCGCGAGTAGGGATGCCATTCCTCGCCGACCTTCACGCTGCCCTTGCTCAGGAACCCACGCACGCGCGCGGCCAGCGACGGGTCGTTCGCGGTGACGAATCCTCCCTGCCCCGTCGTGAGCGTTTTCAGGCCGAGTGAAAAACACCCGAGGTCGCCGATTGCACCGACGGTTTTGCCACCAACCGTCGCGAGGTGAGCCTGCGCGCAGTCCTCGATCACCGGAATGTTCCGCCGCCGCGCGATCTCCATGATGCGCGCCATGTCGCACGGATTTCCAAAAAGATGGACGACGAGAATCGCGCATGTGCGGTCGGTGATCTTCCGTTCGATGTCCGCAGGATCGGTGTTGAAACTGTGCGCGTCCCAGTCGGCGAAAACCGGAATCAAATTGTGCTGCAGGATGCCGATGAGCGTGCCGATGTCGGTCACCGGCGTGGTGATGACCTCCATGCCGGGATCCGGATTCAGGCCGCCCAGCGCGGCATGCACGGCGGCGGTGCCCGAGTTCGTCGCGATAACGCTCTTCACGCCGTAGAGACGCTGCACGCCCTTGACGAACTCGCGGATTTTAAATCCGTCCCGCCATGTCCGCGGCGCGCGGTCCATCACTTCCATCAACTGCGCTTTTTCCTCGTCGCCAAAATTCCAGCGCGGGGAAAACTTTTCCGTGCGCACCGGGCTTCCGCCAAGGATGGCGGGCAGGTCGGGATCGGTGCCGATGATTTCCTCAGGACTGCTCATGCGTGCTGTCTCCATCCTGTCCGGTCAGTTTTTGCCATGCTTCGAATCCCAGCAATTGCGCCGGACGCCCGACGGAAAATCCGCTCTGGTTGGCGGAAGTGACATACGCGTTCCCCGTGGCGTGAAGCGATTTCAAAAAGCGGCGGGAATCGAATGCTTCGTCCGGCACGTGCAAAAGTTTGTTGCGGCTTCCGCCCGCCACGATCGTGTTGCCTTCCAGCGCCAGGCGCTCGGTGCGCCAGATGCGTTTTTCGCCGGTCGCGCCATCGGTGATCACGCGCGTTTCGCGGTCGTCGCGAACGCCGATCTGCGCGGTATCATTGTCGGCGAGAAAGTTTTCGCGAAGCGTCACGTCCGGCATGTGCGTGATCGCAATTCCGGAACCGAATGCCCAGCGGAAGTCCGATCCGAGCGGCTCCAGGCGGTTTGAGCAGATGGTCGAGCGCTCGACGACAACCGGCCCGCCGCCCGCCTCGATGTGCAGGCCGCGGTAGTTTCCGTAGATCGTGGCTTCCCTCACGCGCACGTCGCGGTTCTCTTCGTCAATCCAGACGCCGGTAGCGAGATTGCGGAGCGCCTTGTGCCGCAGCAGCGTCACGTCGCGGCTGTGCATCACCTTGATGCCGCACGGCGAGCCGCGGTATTTGCCGGCCCACGCGCCGCGCCAGTTGTTGAAGCTGGTCTCGCAGTCCTCGAGCACGAGACCGTGGATTCGCGACGCGAGAATGCCGAGGCAGCCGTTGTGATTGCACGAGACGCGGCGCAGCGCGATCCGCTCGCTCTCAGTGCCGATG
>JBOHXO010000267.1:0-6870 GCA_050737475.1 Chthoniobacterales bacterium | reverse complement strand
GACAAGATGCTCTTCGACTGGGAGCCGGACGGCATTTTGTGCGTCGTGGATCGCAACCCGCTGCTCCTCGATCTCATCAAAAATTCCGACGTTCCGGTCGTGGACCTGGGCCGGTTCAACGAGGAGTTGAAGATGCCTCGCGTATTGACCGACGACCGGAAAATCGGGCGCCTGGCCGCCGAGCATCTCGTGGGGATGGGGCTGCGCCATTTCGCGTTCTGCCGCTACGGCAATTCCTGGGGGGAGCGCGAGCGGCACGCGGGCTTTTCCTCGCGATTGAAGGAACTCGGCCATGCGTGCGAATTGCTCGAATGGGATGCGTATGTGGAAAAAGCCGGGCGCCCATTGAAAACAATCAACGCATGGCTCGTCCCCGAGCTTCAGCGCATGCCCCGGCCCGCGGGCATTCTCGCCTACAACGATGAGCTGGCCGAACTCATCCTGCGGGCCTGCGAGCAGGTCGGACTGGAAATTCCCGGCGAGATCGCGGTCCTCGGCGTGGATAACGATCCACTCGTCTGCGACACCGCACGCATTCCGCTTTCGAGCGTGGACAGCAACCTCCAGGACGTCGGCTACGAAGGCGCCGCGCTGCTCTACAGGCTGCTGCATCACGCCTCGCCGCCTTCCACGCCGATCCTCGTCGCGCCCCGCGAAGTCGCGGCGCGCGAATCCACGAATGCGCTGGCGGTTCACCATCCGCATGTGTCCGCTGCCGTCCGTTACATCCAGCAGCACTTCACGGAGTCCATCACCGCGGACGATGTGGCGCGGCAGGTCGGCGTGTCGCGTGCGGTCCTTTACCGGGCGTTCCAAAAACACGCGCCCTTCTCCATCACTGAGCTCACCACGCGGCTGCGCATTGACTACGCGAAGCAACTGCTCGTCCGCACTCCAAAAAAAGCCGACGAGGTCGCGCACCTTTGCGGGTTTTCCGAAACGGCGAGCCTGAGCCGCGCGTTCAAAAGGCAGGCCGGAATGACGCCATCGCGCTTCCGCCGCACAAACAAACGCGTTACGTAAACATCAAGCCGCATGCCGCCGCGGAAATGCCGCCGTGGCCGTCGCAGCGATCGCGAGCAATAGCAGGAGCACGATCCAGCCATTCGCACCGCGCGCCGTCGCAATGTCCAGTTGCATGGCAAGCGGCGCGCCGCCGTCCACCTGGATGCTGCGCGCAAACGTGATCACGTTTCCACGCTGCGGCAGCGTCACGTCAATCGCGCCCGGCGCTGGCTCGTCGGAAAGCTGCTGCTCGACGATTCTTCCGGCGATGCCGCGCAACGCGGTGTTTTCGTCGACCGTGTTGCCCATCTGCAATTGGTCAATCTGCTGCACGTCGAAATTCGTGCTGCCTTTCATCACTCCATTTTGCGCGGCGGCCTGCTCCATCTGCGCGTTCTGCACCGTCATGCTGTTCGACAAATTATCGAGATAGATGCGCTGCCGGCGCGTGTTCAATCCCACGATCGCCTGCTGTGTCTTCAGCGTCCGCAGTTGCACGCGCGCATCCTCGTTGAACGCCTCGTCGCCGGTGTTCGAGTTCGCGGCGCGGCTGAGCACTTCGCCCGCCTCCAATTGGTCGCCGCTCTGGATCAATTTGTTCGCCTTCTCGATCAATGCCGTGGCTTTTTCGGTCTCGCTGCTCAGCGTGAGCGACGAAAGTTTCACGTAATCGTTCAATCCGAATCCGCCCGCGGACCGGCGCGCCGTGAGCCTCAGCGAGCCTTTGTAGCCGGCGAGATGATATCCGGGCGGCAGGATCATGTTCCACGTCACGTTCTCGAGCGGCGCGTCGAGCGCCGGGCCGAGCAGCGAGATCGCGCGCCCCTGCGCATCGGGCACGGAATAGACAAACCGCACCTCGGCGGAACGGTCCGTGTCGCTGTTGGGAGTGACGTTGAAAAGATACGCGTCGCCATCACGCACGACCGGCACGTTCTCGGCGTTCACGAGCGTGCTCAACAATTCCGCGTCCTTCGGCAGTCGCACGCGCATCGAGCTTTTCTCGACGACCTCCACGGAAAGCTGCACCGCGGTGATGGAAGGCCCGCGCGGGGAAAACAACGTGGTGAGCTCGCCGTTCTTCACGCGCAGTTTGAGGGCATCGGCGACATCGTGGCGCTGGATGTTCACGGCAAGCGGCGCCTCCGGTTCCGCGACGCGGAAGCAAAGAGCCGGCACGCTGCGATCCGAGGTGCCCTGAAGATCCGCCGGCACCGCGCTCCAGTCCACCCGCTGCCACCCGCGCGGCGGATTCGCGGCGTCAATTTCCAGCCGGCCGCTGCTGCGGACCGCCACGAATTGAGTGACCTGCTTCGCGCCCTCGAATGTCGGAATGCGCACGAGTTCCTTGCCCTGCTCCCGCGCGCTCTCGCCCTGGTATTCGATCACCACATCCGTCTCGCCCGCAATGCCGCGCTGAAACCGAATTTCCCACAGATCCTTTTCACCGGGAACTTTCACAAAATCGCTCACCGCCTGCCCGCTCGCGCGAATCGTCTGAATCTGCGCCTTCGTGAGATCGGGAAGCCGCACGCGCAATTGCTTCACCGCCGCGTTCTCCACGCGGTAGCGCACCGCGATGCGAGTGAGCGACTGTCCTTCGCGCACCGTCACGTCCTGCAGGCCCTGCGCCGTCACCCACGGCTTCAGCGCCTCGATGCCAAGCTTCAAGCTCCAGTCCTGCTGCAACAGCCGGAATGCCAGCGCCCCCGGCTGCGCGGTGCCCGCCGCCCTCGGATCAAGATACGACACGTTTTCCCGCGCCATCGCGCGCAGTTGAATTCCCTTTTCCGGCACGAGGAACAATTCGCCCGTCTGCCGTGCGGCATCGTGCAGCACAAGCTGCGGCACCTGCCAGTTGTCGCCCGAGGGGGGCGCCGCGCCGGTGAATGACATCGCAAAATCCTGATCCCCGATCGTGCGCCCGCTCAATTGCAGCGTCACCACGCGACGCCCGCCCTCCGTCGTCTCAGCCCAGTTGCTGAGCGACGCGCCGGTGATCGAGTCAATCTCGAGCGAGGCCGGAAGTTCGAAGCTCAGCTTGAACAATCCGGCCCGCGTGATGGCCACATGCAGATCCACGGACATCAGCAACCGATCGTCGCCAAATGACAGCACCTGCCGCGTGACGCCGCGAATCTCGGGCGCCACCGGAGCGACGCGCAACGTCACGCGCCCGCCCTCGCGATCGTAACGAAATGCCTGCTGAAGCACAGCGATCGGCTGACCGTCCGGCGATTTCGGAATCAAGTCTGCGTCGAAATCCTCGAGGTTCACAGCGGAGAGTCCGCGCACGTTTTCCGGCTGCGCCTCGCCGCCGAATGCCAGCGCGATCATCCCCACCTCACCCATCGAGCCCGCGACGCGAATCGGCTCCAATGCAAGGTCCACGGGCAGATCGCTCGTGCCGAGTTGCGTCTCCACGTCGAATTTGAAACTACCTTCCTGTGCCGGCGCGATGACAACACGCAGTTTGCGCGTGCCGGGATCAAATCGCCATTCGCCCACGGGACCGTTGCCGACATCGCCGACCGTGAACCCCTTCGGCACCTCCAGCTCGATTTCGGAAACACGCCCCTGCACCGGACGAATCGTCACGCGGCACTGGCCGTTCACGACGCCGGGACCGGGAATGAAAAGATTCGCCGCCTCGGAAAAAAACTGCGGCTTCTCCGACGCCACGTCGCGACTCCGCGCGCGAATTCCAATCCGCTGCGACTCGCCCGGCAGCAGCACGAGCGTCGCGCCGCTTTGATTCTCCGCAAGTCCCGTCGTCTGCCGCGCGCTCACCGCCGCATCCGTGAAAAATTCCCAGCCGCCCTGGTCAAGCGTCACCGTCACGCGCTGGACGGCCGCGGGGCCGGTGAGGAGAGCGACACCGTCCGTCACATTGCCCGCCGCGACTTCGAACTTTGCGTGCCCATCGAAGGCACCATCCTTCTCCAGCGCGACGTAATACACCGCGCTGCCATCGCGCATCACCTTCGTCACGCGCAACCCGTCGCCCGAAAAATCCACAAGCACCGCAGGCGGCTTCAACAACACAAAACTGTCGCCGGCCACGCCGCGCACGCGCAGGGCGATTTCGCCGTGCAGGCGGCCATCCGAGATCTTCCATGTCTGCACCATCGCCTCGGCCGGCTTCGCATCCTGGGCCTGCGCCGAAGGCATCATTCCCATGCACGCCGCAGCGACAAGCAGCGCCGCAATCGGCTGCACGGCGACGCGCGGCTTGCGGAACCAGCGGATCAGCATTGGCACGAGCAGCACGAAGAACACTCCGCCAGCAAGCATCTGGAAAAACAGGATCGCACCGCCCCGCTGTGCCAGCACCCCCGCGCTGATCAGCACCGCGCCGGCTGGTATTTGCCAGCCGGCGCGGGCTCCACCCCGCCACGCACGCAACGCGCCAATTCCCAGCAGCGCGATGCCTGCGACCCCGGCGGAGACTCCCCAAAACGAAATCATTGCGCGCCACGCCGGGAGGTTCGCGAGCAGCACGGTGACGGTCTCCCCGGCTGGCACCACCGTCGCGGAACACGTGAGCGTATCCATGTTCACATGGCGTTCCGTCGCGGCCATCAGCGCGAGACGCACGGCAATGATTGAAACCAGCGCGGCGAGCAGGAATCCAACAATCGGCCTCCAGCCAGTCGCCCTTTGCAGCAGCCAGCCGGCCAGCGCGAGCAGGACCAACAGCAGGATCGCAGCACCTGCGGCACGTGCGGATATCCATTCGAATCCGGTCTCGGTGAGCACCGGGCCGTCGAGCGCCACCGTGCCGCCCTTGGGAACGAGAAGCTGGCCGGGATCGCCGGAAATCGTCCACTCGCTGATGACTGTCGGCGACAGCGCCTTCGGCGAATTCAGCACGGGCGCACCACCGCGTTTGGAAATCTGCCCGATGCGCAGCAGCACCTCGACAGGCTCGTTTGGATTCATGCGCGGCGGCAGCGGAATGATTGTTTGATCGCCGTCCACGCGGGCGTTGACGATTTCCTTGTCCGCGCGCGCCTCCCACAATTTCACGCCCTCGGGCAGCACGATGCGCAGCGCCTTGCGGCCGCGCGTCTTCACGAAATAGCGCACGTCCGTCACGACCTGGCCGTCGCGCGACACGTGACTCGACAACTTCGCAAAATCCACCACCTGATCCACCGTCTCGGCCGGCGCATACCACTCGATGTTCATTTCCAGCGCGAAAGGACGGGCCGTGTATTGATAAACCGCAAGCGAAGGCGAGCTGGTGAGCAAACGGAATTCCGCGGGCACCTCGAGCGGCTCGAGCTTCAACAGTCCGCCATCGGCCTTGAGCACCTGCGACTTCACCTGCAACGGACTCACGACCTGCAGAAATCCGCGCTCCGATTGCACGCCCAGCGGACGCACCTCGCCGGGCTTGATGACGCCTCCGCGCGCGCTCATCGGTTGCTCGAACGTAATGAGCAACGTCCCCGGGCCCAGCACGGGCTGGTGCAGCGAGACGATGACCTCGTTGCCCTCGCGCCGCCAGTCGCGGCGGACGTTCTGGCCGGTCACATCAATATTCTCGACCGACTTCGGCACCTCGATGCGCCATTCGTTCGCGGGTGCGCCGATCACGAAATAATTGATCAACACGCTGCCGGCCACGACGCCTTCCTTGAGCGTGTAGAGATGGAAAACGTCGGCCTGCACGCTCTGGCCGAGCGCCTCGATTTTTACATTCGCCGTCCAGCCCGGCTCGCGCACGCGCCACGCCTGCTGCAATCCGCGGAGCTGCGTCGGGAAATAACTCAGCGGTACTTCCGCAAGATTTTTTGAGCCCAGGGGAGCGACGCGGAATCCCGATACCGACACCACGCCCACGTGACCGCGCACTGACTTTGCGCCGGGGAATTCCAATGGCGGCAATTTCCAGTCACCCGCCGCCGCGGGCTGGTTTTTTTCGAGGCGCAGGTGAATGAGTTGCCGTCCATCCACTGCCTGTCCGAAAAGAACTTTCAACACGCGCGAGCCGCCCTTCGATTCCGTCTCCGCCACGTAATCCGCGACAGGGCCACCACCCACCGAGGCCACCGCGTAGTCGTCCGGAATGCGCAGCGACCATTCGCGCAATGGCGCTTCCCGGATGTCGAGTTCGACATCGGACTTGATGATGCGATCCGTGTCGCCGAGTTCGTAAACAGTCACCTGCGATACGCCGACTTCGGGCAGAATCTGGTTCGCCACGATGCGGCAGGAATAGCTCGCCGAGGGGAAGCGATAGACGAACACCTGACGCACTCCGTCCTCCACCGCAGCGCCTGGATATTGAGTCGGCGCGAGCTGCATCATGCCGGCGGCATCCGCGACTTCGAGTCGCACCGCGCCATCGTTCGCGATGCGCATGTAGCCGGAATTCCGCACGCTTCCTTCCGGCGCGAGATGGAGCGGCTCTGCCTTCACCGGAAAATTTCCGAGAGCCACCTGACTGCGCACGAGCAGGCTGCCCTCTTTTTCGAACGGACGGCTCAGACTCACTTCGAGCGTGCGATGATCGCCGGCTGGAATGACCTTCCAGCCCAGGATGTTTGCACCCTCGACGCCGAGGATTTCCCCCGCACCCTCGATGCGAATTTTGATGTCCTGCAACTTTCCCTGCAGGATGCGGAAATCAATCTGCGAGGACTGCCGCAGCAATCCCGCGCCCACGCGCACGTCGGCCAGTTCGTGGCTGGAAAAAAACAGCGAGCCTTCGCCGGACTCGAGCGAGCGGTGCCAGCCGAATCGCACGTTGCCGTCCGAGGGTAGAAATCCGGAATGCGAAACTTCGTCGGGCACCACCGGATCGGTCGGATTGAAACTCGCGTCCTTCGGAAATCCCTCGAGCGTCATCGGCACCAC
>JBOHXO010000266.1:0-2297 GCA_050737475.1 Chthoniobacterales bacterium | reverse complement strand
TGGTGAGGATGGGGATTAAGGGCTGGGAATTCCGGAAGGAATCCGAGCCCACGCTGAGGGGAAGCATGGTTTTCATTACCCCTCGATTTCGGCGCATAGACCGATTCCTCTCAATCGCAGTCCAGGTCAGCAGTTTTCCTCTGCGATCGTGGAGGAATTTATTCCGCCGCTCGAGCGACCCATCCGCGACGCCGGTCTCGCCCGGTGATCAATAGAAAAAGATCAGCGTGCCGTGGACGCACAATTTTGGAGGGCGGACGCGAACGAGCGTGCCCGTTTGTTCGAAATCGATTTTCACCGGAGTCTGTAGTTCCGACACATCGGGGGTGGCGAACCACGCCGCCGCCGGCTTCACGCCTGCGGGCAGGTCGAAGGAAATTTCCGTGTTCACGAGCGGTCCGGGCAAGGGGCCGTCCTCTGCCCACCGATCGTCGGAACCGACGTTGAGAAACTGCACCACGAAGGCGCGCCGCTTCGGCACTACGTAGCTACGTGTCACGCAGCCGGGGCCAGGCACCTCGACATTGCTATTCATCACGCCGGGTCCGTGCGTGTAGCCGTAGAGCAACGCGTCGTGGCGGTAATAATCCCGCAAGATGGCTTCGTTTTCGGCGGAGAGCGCCTTGTGGTCCGGATAGTAGAGCGTGTTCAGGGCGTGCATCTCTCCCTTCGCCTCATCGGGCTCGCCCGCCACCATCAGCGAGCCGGCCCCGGTCATGGTGGCCCCCAGCACGCGGCGCAGGGCATTGGCTGGCCAGGTGGAGCGTGCGGGATTCATGTCCGCCGGATAAATCTTGAGGATCACCCGTTGACCCCGCGGCGCCCGATTGCGAAAGCAAATGTCCACCAGCCGCTCGAGGCTGTCGGTGTGAAAACGCCAGATTTCCAGAAAAAGAAAATCCGTCGCGCTCACCATCTGCGACACGCCGAATTCGTTGACGCTGTTGAAGGAAACCAGCCCGTAAGGTTTGAGCGATTTCGTAAGATTCCGCACGTCGCCGACGAAGTCACGCAGCACGTCACTCAGCGGTTGGCCGTTGCGCCGGCTGCCCTTGGCATAGAATTTCGCGTCCGCGCTGTCGCCGTAAGTGTCGATCTCGAACCCGTCGAAGGACACGAGGTCACCTGGCGCGTTGTCGATCGTGCGGCGAAACTCTCCCATGATGTATTGGTTCCACCGCGAGCCGCGATCGACGTTCATGATCCAAAACCATTTCGGCTTTCCTTCTCGGTCGGCTTGATCCTCGGGCATAAGCTGGCCGTTGAAAATCTTCGGCACTCCGCGTTCGTCTGTCATGGGATCCGGACATTTCTGGTAAATGCTCTTCGACGCCGCGTAGGCCGCGACGTAGGCCAGGGATAGGATGCCGCGGCGATGCCCAGCTTCGATCTTGCGCTGAATGTCCGTCGCGCTGGCCGGCCTGCCGAATGGCTCGAAGCGATACTCCTGCTCGCGCGGTGCGTAATATCCATGGGCGGGGAAATAGTCATAATACTCGACCGCGTTCACATGCAGGCGCGCCAGCATGTCCGCCTTCGCGTCGTAATCGCCACCGGCCTTCGTGAAGCTGGCAAAAAAACCGTAGCGCAAGTCGTCGGCCGGTTTTCGCACGACGGACAGAACCGCTTCTCCACGTGCCGAGACTTTTTTCCCGCGCACCAGCGAGATCCTGGCAAGGAAGCCACCTTCCTCTTTCGACGGCGGCACCGGGATGCGGTTCGCGCCGCCCGCCGCCTTTTGCGACGCGGCGTGGAGCAATACGCCAAACGGCGTCTCGAGGCGAACCTCCAGCCTGGTGTCCTCCGAATCCTCGAGCTTCGGAACCGTGACCAGCAGTTCGTTCGCGCAGCCCGGCGGCACCCATACTTTGTCCGCCCGTACGTCCAGGTGTGGCGTTTCGTTTACGGGCGCATTCGGGCCGGGACCAATCGTCGGCGAGGTCTTCTGCGCTGCGAATAGGGTGATCCCGGCGACGAGCGCCAGCGCAAGAACCAGCGAACGTGTTTTCTTTATTGCGGACATGACTTAAAGGACTCGAACGGTATGGGGATCATCAGCCGGCGCTTATTGCCCGGGGACACATCAGCTAACGTTCAGCACTCTGCCTCCACTGCTGTTCGCAATAGTCAAATCCGTCAGGAAGCTCGCAGCCAGTCTCCAGCAGGTAGACAGTTTACTCGTGCTACTGAACCGCGATTGCGCCAGAAACAGGCCGCCATCGTGCCTTCGAGAATCAAAGCCTCTCCCACCGTTTGAGCCGTAGGCCCAGCCTGTGTAGGACTCCGTGTGGTGGGGC
>JBOHXO010000265.1:0-5042 GCA_050737475.1 Chthoniobacterales bacterium | reverse complement strand
TCCGCACCGGCCTTCGCCGTGAAAAGCGCACGCGGCGTGAAGCCTAGTGCCGCGGCGTAGAGCAGTGTCGGGAATTTTTTGATCGCGATGTTGTAAGCCGTCGCCACCTCGTTGAATTTCCGCCGCTCGACGGTGATGCGATTTTCGGTGCCCTCGAGCTGCACCTGCAACATCTGGAAATTCGCGTTCGCCTTGAGCTCAGGATAACGCTCGACCGTCACGAGCAACCGCGAAAGCGCGCCGCTCAGCGCCTCCTGCGATTCCTGGAATTGCTGCATCGCGGCGGGATCGTCCGGCGCGCTCGAAGGCAGCTTCACGTTCGTCACCTGCTGCCGGGCCTGGATCACTTGCGTGAGTGTGGTCTTCTCGAAATCCGCGGCGCCCTCGACCGTCTTCACGAGGTTCGGAATCAAGTCCGCACGCCGCTGATAGACGTTCTCCACGTCAGCCCAGCTTTGATCCGTCGTCTGCTTGAGCGTGACGAGGCTGTTGTAGCTGCTGCGTGCGACGAGAAAGAGGACGAGGACCGCCAGCGCGAGCACACCGAGAACCGACAGAAATACTTTCATGGATTATGCGCCGGACGTTACGGCAATACCGCCGACACGCAAGCCCGCCATCGCACATCGTTCCAACAACCTCATCGTGACATAACCCTCCCGGCGACTCGCCACCGCCGCGGGCTCTGCTACATTTTTTCACGATGTCCGCGGACCGCATTTACAAGAACAGCAACGCCCCACGCACCTGGCGCGATTACCTCATGTATCCCCGGGTGCTCCTCACGGCCATCCTTTGCCTGGTGGCGCTGATCCTGCACGTCGCCTTCGGCATCTACGTCTGGTTCTTCGAGAAATAGCCGCGCGACTCCGGTCGGCGCCCGTTATTTCAACGCCTCGTAGCGATAGGGATGCCCATCCTTGCTGCCCGTTGGAAATATGGCTTCGTTGCCCGCATCGATCGGGCGTCACACGCACGATTGACTCCATCAATGTTTCCCCCGCGCCTTTCGATTACGGGCCTGAGCCCGGGCAGCCTTAGGCTTGCAGACGATATGAAAATTACTTTTTGTTTTTTCGCAATGGCGGCAGCCCTGTGGATTTCGGCCTGCGGTCCCGCTGTCCGGGGACCGGCCAACATTCCGCCCGCGCTCGTCGGGGAATGGAGGACGGCTCCGTCCCCCAAGAACGGTGGCTTCGGGGCGCTTTACGTCCGTGGTGACGGCCTCTCCATGGTCATGGGAACCCATCCCTCCCCGATCGGCGTCCCCGGCTATTGCACCTACGACGCGGGCACCGCGACTCTCACTTTCACGGTTCACATCGCCGCAGGCGAGGCGCCGCCGGGCATGCAGAAACCTCCGCCCATCCAGTTTCGCTACGACCCCCAGGCCGCCACGCTCACAGCCACCGCCGGCGGACAAACAATGGCCCTCAAGCTTCACTCGAAAGCGCTGCCGCGGGACATTCAATCCGCGGACTTGGAAAAAATCCTGAGCCGGTAACAGAGCCCGCCGCTACTCGCGCAGCATTTCGTTGCTGAGCTCGTTGCCTAAGGCAGCAGATTCGCCCCGCTCTGGCCGGGCGACGGATCCATGCCCAGCAGCAGATACGGCGCGCCATAGCGATACGGCCAGGATTTGTAAGGCATGTCATATGGCGCGCCCATCACGGCAGCCACCAGCTTCCACGCGATCTTTTCGCCCTCGCCTGTCCTCAGCCAGAGCGCCGCGGAGGCACTGCCGCCATTGGGATAATAATAAACCTTCCCCTGCGCATCCACTGTCTCTCCGCCGAAGAAAGCCCAGTTCCGATAGACCTTGAGCGAGCCCTCGAATTTGTGGTCGGGCGGGATTGATTTCCGGATGCTGTCAAAGAGCTCGTGCCGGAGCGCCGAATCCGCCGGCAGCTCGATCGGCACCGCGGAAAACGTTTGGAAAAAATCCGCCCCATACACCTCGGCGTCCGATGCGGCGGCCGGCGGAGCGGGCTTCGCAGAGGCCGCGGGCACGGCGAAGAACCCGGCAAGAAGCAGCGGCATGAAAAATCTTCGCATCCCTCAGACCTTGCCGAAGACCACGCCTTTGTAGACCCAGCCGCAGGAGGTGACGCATTCCTGGAGGGGGCGTTTGATCTCCCCGCTGACGAACCGGTATTTGTATTGCTGCCCGATCGTGAGGTTCTCCGTGAAGCCATACGACTCGCCATACTCGATGGACGTGGTCTGGCCGCGGAACCAACTGGCATTGATCGAAAGCTTCGCCACGCCCGCGGACCAATCCACCTGGTATTCCCGATCCTGCGCCTTCACCTGCGCCGCCGGCTCGTCGAGCTTGAGATGGATTTTGAAGACCTTCTTGAGCCCCGCCTTGGCAAAAATTTCATACCAGCTCGCGTCCACGATCTTCCACTCGGCAATGAGGTCCACGCCCTCCGCGCGACCGTCAATCACGCGCCAGGGCGCGGTGTCGCGGTTGAGAGCAAGGAGCCGTTCCAACACCTGCTCGCGCGAAAGAACGGGGGTGCCCGGTGCCGGGCGTTTCGTGGAAGTCAGGAAATCGAACATTCCACATCGTAGTCCTCATCCCGGGAATAGCGCGCAAATGCTTTGAGATATTAAAGGCCGGCGCCTTACCCCCTCAACCGAGACGGCCCCTGCCTGACCGCGACCGTGGCGGAGTCCATCAAGCACTGCGTGGGGACGGATCGATCTGCGTGAGTTGATCGGCCACAGGGAGATGGCTTTGTCGAATGTCCCGCCGGAGCAGGCGCACAGGCAATTCGGCACGCATGACCGGGAATTCATGGCGGCCCGGGCCTGTGCATTTTCGAAAACGCCCCGTATGGCACGGTCGAAGCGTCACTCGACAATGACGATGTCATTCTTCTTTTCACCGATGGCCTCATCGCGGGTCTCCACGTCGTCCTGCACGCCGCGGACATCGCGTCCAACGGCTCAAGGAACGGCGCAGGCGTCAGCGAAATCGCCACCGTCGCGCGCTGACAACCGGCACACGTCAATTGCGGCGCCTGAGGGATGAAGAGTCCCACACCCTTCAAGGATGAAGCCGCCGACTCGTTCCTCCAATCCCCAAAATCCTGCCCAGTTCGACTGGTCCGCACTCAGGCGGCGGATGGTCCATCTTGATCGCACTGCCGATAGACCGTAGTGATACACGCCGATGAGTTCCGTTTGTCATCACCATGCGACAAAAGCCGGGAATAAAACGAGGCGGCTTCAAAGCATCGCCACGGCGTTCGCGCTCGCCCTGGTCTGTGATGCCGATGCGGGGACAGAGCCGGTATTCGACCTCGCGACTGTTGAATCCCTGCTCGCTCAACCCACGAACAAGGACGGCGACATCCAGGTGGACGACATGGTTTTCCGCCGGGCGGATTTGCTCGAGCAGCAAAGGCGCCTGCTGGCGGCCCGGGGCACGCGTTCGTCGGTTCGCATCAATGTGACAACGTGGCCGGCCGGGCGTGTGCCGATCGCATTCGACGATTCCGTGAGCGATCTCAACCGGCAGCGTTTTGTGGCGGCTTGCGCGGAATGGTCGGCCGTCGCCGATGTTTCCTTCGTCGAGGCCACTGCGAGTGATGCGAATTACATTCGCGTCTTCACATCCGATGAAAACAACTCCGCAATCGGGATGAGCGGCGGCGAACAGGTGCTGAACATGGTCAGCTGGAGTTACAAATACATCATTTGCCACGAACTCGGCCATGCGCTCGGCCTGTCTCACGAGCAATCCCGCTCCGACCGCGACGCCTACGTGACCATCCATCTGGAGAATGTGCAGCCGGGCAAGGAGCACAATTTCGCCAAATACACGACGACGAACGAAACGCCCTACGACTTCGACTCGGTGATGCACTATGGCCCGTATGCGTTCGCGATTGCCGACGAGCCAACCATTACGGTGAATGCGGGCCATGAGGAGGAGGCGGCCGACATGGGGCAGCAGAACAGGCTTTCCACCTACGACATCGAAAGCGTCGCCATGCTCTACGGTTCGGAAAAGGGCTCCCACCCGCTGCTCTCCTACCTTGGTTACACATTGCACGATGGCGATGCCGTAGGCGGCAGCGGCAATGGCGATGGCAGGTTGAATCCCGGCGAGGACATCCAGATGGATTTCAAAATGCGCAACAACACGTTCGCCACCGCCAGGGGCGTGCAGGCACTCTCCACTCAATACGACGATCTGGCGTCGTTTGCCAACACAAGCGCAACAAGCGACATCGCGCCGCATGGGGAGGCCGATCTGACTTTCCGTTTCAGGGTCGGAAAACTGACTCGCGTCGGCGCCCAGGTCAGCTTCACGGTGAATATTGACTCGGAGCTCGGCCACTTTAACAGGACGGTCATCCTGGTAGCCGAAAGCGCCAGCAAGCCTCCCACCGTCACACCCGCCGAGGTGCGCGTCACAAAAGTGAAACGAGCCAGGAATGCGGTGACCGGCTTGCTGACCTTCACGGGAACGGACTCTTACGCAGTGTCCTACGAAGTCGAATCGCGCGGTCACGTAAATGGGAAGCCGTGGTCGCCATGGAAGCTGGTGAGTCGGAAGAACGTCCAGGTCGGGAACAACAATTACGCGGTCAAATTTCGCGTGCCCGCGGCGGACCTGCTGCAATTCCGGGTGAACGCGAAAAACAAATTCGGTAGGAAAGTCTCCCCGGTGATCGTCGTGCAACCGCGCGGCCACAAGCCATAGGGCCGCGCGGGATCTCCGGCACCCTCATCCCAAAAATCCCGTCTAGTTCGACTGGTTCAACTCCGCGAGCACCTCGGGGTCGCGCACGTCAGCCCAGTCGCCGAGCAACTCGA
Source organism: Chthoniobacterales bacterium (assembly GCA_050737475.1). Taxonomy (GTDB): domain Bacteria; phylum Verrucomicrobiota; class Verrucomicrobiia; order Chthoniobacterales; family JAATET01; genus JAATET01. The sequence continues at coordinate 209 of JBOHXO010000265.1, read as the reverse complement.
AAGCCCGCACGCGGCTCCCGCTCTGCGCCAGCGCGCGGATCGCGTCCGTGAGCTCGTATTCGCCGCGCGGGGATTTTTCCAGGCGCGCGGTGAAGTCGTAAATGGACGGGCGGAACATATACACGCCGGCGTTATACCACGGGCTCGTCGGCTCGCCGGGCTTCGGCTTCTCGCGCAGGTCGGTCATGTTGAAATCCGCGTCCACAAAC
>JBOHXO010000264.1:0-3934 GCA_050737475.1 Chthoniobacterales bacterium | reverse complement strand
GTGCTCGCTTACAGGCATCGAAAGTCCACGCCTTTGAGAACCATCGTCTTTCATCCGCCTGCCGGGAGCGAATCCGGGGAAAATTGCGGCCCGGCCGGTTATCCCAACGTGAAACTCCCCCCAAGCTTCAACGCCAATCCCTTCCGGCCGGGCCGCTCCTGAATACGTGAAATCCATTAAGCAACCGCCGTGCCATGCATCCTCCGCCCCGCGCGGAAAGCGATTGAATTTCATCCTCTGGCTGACCTTCGCAGTCTGGTGCATCACCCTCTTCATTCTCTCCTCCATACCCAACTACCGCTTCCCGCAGCCGCCATTCAGCTGGGCCGACAAGGCCGTGCACACCCTCATCTTCGCCACAGGCGCATTCCTCCTCGGCTGCGCCGCCAAACGCACCTTCCACTTCGCATCATGGAAGGGCGCCGTGCTCATCTTCGTCACGATGGTCCTCATCGGCGTCGGCGACGAATTTCACCAGACCTTCACGCCCGGCCGCAGCGGCAACGACCGCGGCGATCTGCTCGCGGATGCCCTCGGCGCGCTCCTCGGGCTGGGATGCGCCGCATTGCTCCATGGAAAACGACCCCCGAAAACGGATCTCGCAACTCCGCTCGGAAATAGCGCGACATAACCGGCTCTACTACGAGCAGGCCGCGCCGGAAATTTCCGATCGCGACTACGACGCGCTCTATCGCGAGCTTGCCGACCTCGAGGCCGCACACCCCGACCTCGCCTCCGCCGACTCCCCCACCCAATCCGTCGGCAGCGGCGTGCTGGATGCCTTCAAGCAGGCGCAGCACCTCGTCCGCATGCAGAGCCTCGACAACACGTATTCCGAGGAGGAGGTCGGCGACTTCGTCCGGCGCATGCAACGGCTTCTGCCCGGCCAGGAAATCCCGCTCACCGTCGAGCCGAAGGTGGACGGCGTCGCGATCTCGCTGCTCTACGAAAATGGAAAATTCGTCCGCGCCGTCACGCGAGGCGATGGCACCACCGGCGACGACGTCACGGAAAACGTCCGCACGATCAAAACGATCCCGCACGAATTGAAGGGCCGCATTCCCGACCGCATCGAAATCCGCGGCGAAATTTATCTACCAAAAAAGGAATTCGCCCGCGTCAACGCCGAGCGCGAGGAAGCCGGCCTTCCGACCTACGCCAATCCGCGCAACACCGCCGCCGGCACACTCAAGCAGCTCGACTCCCGCATCGTCGCCACGCGCAAGCTCGGCGCCGTCTTCTACGCATTCGGCCTGCTCGACGGCGACAATCCCGCCACGCAAACCGAGTTCATGCAGTGGCTGGAAAAATGGAAACTCCCCATCAACTCGTGGCTGAAACTCACCACCACCGTTGACGAGGCGATCGCCGCCATCCGCGAACTCGGCAAGGTCCGCCACGACTTCATTTTCGAAACCGACGGCGCCGTGCTCAAGGCCGACAACCTCGACCAGCAGCGCGCGCTCGGCTCCACCAGCAAGGCCCCGCGCTGGGCCATGGCCTACAAATACGAGCCGGAGCAGGCCGAGACAAAACTCCGCGACATCACCGTGCAGGTCGGCCGCACCGGCGTCCTCACACCCGTCGCCGAGCTCGAGCCGGTCTTCGTCAGCGGCAGCACCGTCGCCCGCGCAACCTTGCACAACGAGGAGGAAATCGCACGCAAGGACATCCGCATCGGCGACACCGTCGTCATCGAAAAAGCCGGCGAAGTCATTCCCGCCGTCGTGAAAGTCCGCACCGATCTCCGCACCGGCGACGAGATTGTTTTCAAAATGCCGCAGCAGTGCCCGGCCTGCGGCGAACCCGTCGTGCGCGAGGAGGGCTTCGTCGCCGTCCGTTGCGTGAATCTCCACTGCCCCGCGCAGCTCAGCCGCCTGCTCGATCACTTCGCCATGCGCGGCGCGCTCGACATCGAGGGCCTCGGCGACAAGGTCGCGCTCAAGCTCGTCGAAAGGAAAATGGTCCGCACGCCGCTCGATCTCTTCGACCTCCAGCTCGCCGACCTCGCGCCGCTCAACCTCGGCACCGACGAAGAGCCGCACACCTTCGGCGAAAAAAACGCCCAAAAACTTCTCAACGCCCTCGATCGCTCGAAGACCATGCCGCTCTGGCGCTGGCTTCACGCGCTCGCCATTCCGGAAATCGGCGCCGTCACCGCCCGCGACATCGCCGCGCTCCACCCCGATCTTCCCGCCATCGCCAGCTCGGAAATCCTCCGCGACATCGTCCGCCTCGACGAACTCACCACGCCGAACAAAGACCTCTCGAAAGAGGAACGCGAAGCCCTCAAGCAGCAAGCCGACGCGCTGGGCGAAAAACTGCTCGCCGCCGGCGCCGCAAAAAAATCGAAGGCCGCAAAAAATCCGCGCGACGTGAACACGGCCATCGGCCCGGTCGCAGCGAAGGCGGCGATTGCGTGGTTCGGAAGCGCGGACGGACAACAAACGCTCGCGCGTTTCGAAAAATACGGCATCCGCCCCGTTGGCGAGGAACCGGCCGCGGCATCCGGCGACAGCGCGATCGCCGGAAAAGTTTTTGTCATCACCGGCACGTTGAGCCGCCCACGCGAGGAAATCGCGGAACAAATCCGCGCGCTCGGCGGCAAGGTCACCGGCTCCGTGAGCAAAAGCACGGACTACCTGCTCGCCGGCGAGGAAGCCGGCTCAAAACTCGACAAGGCTACCGAGCTCGGCGTGCCCGTGCTCGACGAAGCCGCGTTCCGGGCATTGGCCGGCGGCGGCGCCGCACAGCCCGATCTGCTTTAGGATTTTCATTCCGCGAAATTAACGAAATGTTAATCGCGTGAATCCCGACACGCGCAGCCTCTACGACCAATACGTCATGCCGACCTACGGCCGGTTCGATCTCACCATCGAGCGCGGTGCGGGCTGCCGCGTGTGGACCGAGGACGATCGCGAGTTGATTGATTTCGGCGCGGGCATCGCCGTCTGCTCGCTTGGCCATGCGCACCCGCGCGTCACGCAGGCCGTCGCCGACCAGGCCGCGAAACTCGTCCACACCTCGAATCTCTACCGCACGCGCCAGCAGGCCGTGCTCGCCGAACGGCTCGTGAAACTCATCGAGCTCGAGGGCAAAATCTTTTTCTGCAACAGCGGCGCCGAGGCCAACGAAGGCCTCATCAAGCTCTCGCGCAAATTCGGCAGCGCGACGGAGCGTCACGAAATCATCACGTTCCACAATTCCTTCCACGGCCGCACGATGGCCGGCATCTCCGCCACCGGTCAGGACAAGGTGAAGGTCGGATTCGCGCCGTTGCTCGAGGGCTTCACGCATCTTCCGATCAACGACCTCGACGCCGTGCGCGCGGCGATTGGCGAAAAGACCGTTGCCATCCTGCTCGAGCCGATCCAGGGCGAAGGCGGCATCCACCTCGCAAAGCCGGAATTCCTGCTCGGCCTCCGCGAGATTTGCGACAAGCACAACCTGCTGCTCCTTTTCGACGAAGTGCAATGCGGTCTCGGTCGCACCGGCGACTGGCGCGGCTGGAAAAGCATCGCGCCCGAGGGCGTGGAGCCCGACGGCATCAGCTGGGCGAAAGGAATCGCGAACGGCTTCCCGCTTGGTGGATTCTGGGTGAGCAGCCGCGCGCTCGACGATCGCGGCCCGCTCTGCGACCTGCTCGGCCCCGGCACGCACGGCACGACCTACGGCGGCAATTCCGTCGCCTGCGCCGCGGGCCTCGCCGTGCTCGACGAGATCGAGGAAAAAAAACTGCTCGCCCATTCCGTCGAGACGGGCGCGTATTTCGTCGAGGCGCTCAAGGCCATCGGCTCGCCGCTCATCGCCGAGGTCCGCGCACTCGGGCTCATGATCGGCCTCGAGGTCGTCGCGGATTTCAAGGAGCAGATCGGCACCAGCGACACGCGCCCGGCCTCGCTCGTCCTCACAACGCTCCTGATGGACAATGGCC
>JBOHXO010000263.1:0-1704 GCA_050737475.1 Chthoniobacterales bacterium | reverse complement strand
GGCCCGGTCCGTGCTGAGACACGGTTGAGACGCAGCATTTCGGGAATAAAATCCAAATGAACGCCAGCGAATCCACTCCGCCTGCATTGTCCACAAGGGGCTTCATCCTGCGGCTGGCTGTGATCGGCGTGGTGCTCGGGGGAATCGCCGGGCTGTTCGCTTATGTGGGTGGCTGGCTCACGCCGCATGCGCTTTCGCCGACGGCGATGGTGGATCGGTTCCAGCAAATCAACGGAACGTTTCCCGGCTTCCGCCGCAACCACGCCAAGGGCGTCTGCATCACCGGCACGTTCGAGAGCAATGGCAGCGGTGTCGCGTTGTCCAGGGCCGCGATTTTCCCAGCGGGTCGCGTGCCGTTCGTCGGGCGGTTTGCCTTTGCGGGCGGCCAGCCCTACGTCGCCGACGCACCGCATATCGTGCGCAGCCTGGCCATCCTGTTCCAACTGCCCGACGGCGAGGAATGGCGCACCGGTTGCATCAACATTCCCGTATTTCCGGTCCACACGACGCAAGGCTTCTACGACCTGCTCCTCGCCACCGCGCCCGATCCCGCCACGGGCAAACCCGACCCTGCGAAGGTGAAGGCTCTCCTCGAAAAATATCCCGAGGTCGCCCGCAACCTGCCCGTGATCGGCGCCAATCCGATTTCCTCGGGATTCGACAACACCACCTACAATGGCCTGAACGCTTTTCGCTTCATCAATGCCGCCGGCGTGGTGACGCCCGTCCGCTGGTCGCTCGTGCCGGTCCAGCCATTCGCGCCGATCAGCACCACCGAGCCGGAAAAGGCCGACAAGAATTACCTCTTCGACGCGTTGATCGCGGCCATTCACAGCCATCCGCTGCAATGGCGTCTCGTCGTGACCATCGGCCAGCCCGGCGACCCGACCGGTGACGCCTCCGCGGCCTGGCCGGCGGACCGCAAGCAGGTGGACGTGGGAACGCTGACCATCGATACGATCGAGAGCGAGGACACCAGCCCCACGCGCGACATCACCTTCGACCCGCTCGTGCTGCCCGACGGAATCGCCGCCTCGGACGACCCGCTGCTCAGCGCGCGATCGGCGGCGTATTTGAAATCGTTCGGCCGCCGCGAAGGCGAACGCAAGGAACCCAGCGCGGTCTCTTCCGCAGAGGTCGCAAAATAAACATGAGCGCGCCGAAATCCCGCATGCAATTCGCCATCCAGTCGCGCATCCTCCACTGGCTGATGGCGGTGATGCTTCTCGCCATGCTTTTCATCGGCGTGACCATGGTCTCGTCGCTTGGAAATTATCACGCGCTCGTCGCGATTCATCGTCCGCTCGGCATCGCAATTTTGATTCTCGCGGCGATTCGATTCGTGAATCGCATGTGCACGACGCTGCCGCCATTTCCGCCCACGATGTCGAAGCGCGAGCGGTTCATGGCGTCGTCGTCCGAGAAATTGCTCTACGCGCTGATGTTTGCGCTGCCGCTCGTGGGCTGGGGAATGCTGTCCGCCGGGCATTATCCCATCGTGATGTTCGGCGCGGTGCATCTGCCGCCGATTCTGCCGGCCAATCCGACGCTCTACGCGATCCTGCGACCTTCGCACACGATCCTCGCGTATCTGCTCTTTGCGACATTCCTCGCGCACCTCGGCGCGGTGCTGTTTCACACGTTGATCGTGCGCGACCGGATCCTGGACCGCATGGCGCTGTGGCCGGTCCGCGGCCGCAAGGA
>JBOHXO010000262.1:0-6174 GCA_050737475.1 Chthoniobacterales bacterium | reverse complement strand
GTGCGCGAGGGCGTGCGCAAAAATGCCGGCCATCCCGCGATCTTCGGCTACCTCGTCGGCAACGAAATCCCCACGAGCCTGGTGCGCTGGCTCGGCTCGCTGCGCCTCACCCAATTCGTCGAACATCTCAACAACAACGCTCGCGAGGCAGATCCCGACGCACTCTATACCTACGCGAGCTTCCCGCCCACGGAATACCTGCTCCCGCAGAACGTCGACTTCCTCACCTTCAACGTCTACCTCCACCGCCAGGAGGATTTCGACCGCTACCTCGCGCGCCTGCAAAATCTCGGCGAGGACCGCCCGCTCGTGATGGGCGAGTTCGGCATGGACACGATCCGCCACGCCGAGGAGGAGCAGGCGGAAATGCTCACGTGGCATATCGAGAGTGTCGTGCGCGGCGGGCTGGCGGGAACGGTGCTCTACGCGTGGACGGATGAATGGTTCCGCGGCGGCAACGAGATCATGGACTGGAATTTCGGTCTCGTGCGCCGCGACCGCACGCCGAAACTCTCGCTCGCCGCGGTGAAAAAACTTTTCGCCGGCGACGAGCCGATGACGCGCAAGATCGGGCTGAAGGAATACCCGCGCGTGTCGGTGATCGTCTGTTCCTACAATGGCGCGAAGACGCTCGGCCGCTGCCTCGAATCGCTCAAGGAACTTGATTACCCGAACTACGAGATCATCCTCGTGGACGACGGCTCGAAGGACAACACGCAGGAAATCGCCGCGAAACATCCGTCCATCGTCAACATCAAGCAGGAGAACAAGGGCCTCTCCGTCGCGCGCAACGTCGGCGGCTACGCGGCCACCGGCGAGATCATCGCCTACACGGACTCGGACTGCATGGCCGATCCCGACTGGCTCTACTACCTCGTCCACACGCTCACCAGCGGCGACTACGCCGGCGTCGGCGGACCGAATATCTCGCCGCCCGCGGAGGATTGGATCCAGGCGTGCGTGAGCGCCGCGCCCGGCGGACCGAGTCACGTGCTGCTCACCGATGTCGTGGCCGAGCACATTCCAGGCTGCAACATGGCGTTCCACAAATGGGCGTTCGAAAAAATCGGCGGGTTCGATCCGGAATATCGCAAGGCCGGCGACGACGTGGATTTTTGCTGGCGCCTGCAGCAGGAGGGGCAGGTCATCTCGTTCAGTCCCGCCGCCATCGTCTGGCACTACCGCCGCTTCACGCTCCAGGCCTTCCGCAAGCAGCAGGAAGGCTACGGCGAGGCGGAGTCGTTGCTGCGATTCAAGCACCTCGTTTTCTTCGGCCCCACCGGCACTGCGAAATGGCGCGGTCAAATCTACGGCGCGCCGCGCTTCACGTGGCTCATCAATCGCCCGATTATTTATCACGGCGTGTTCGGCGAGGGATTGTTCCAGTGCATCTATCCGACGCCGCAGAGCGAAATCGCCGCCTACGTGAGCTGCATCGAATGGGTCGTGCTCACCGCCGCGATTTTCATCGTTTCGTATTTCTTCCCGTTCCTGCGCATCGTGCCCTACCTCATGTTCGGCGCGACGCTGCTCGTGGCGCTCAGCTACATGATCCACGCGAAGCTCGAGCCGCGCTTCGACACAATTCGCGCGCGATTGCTGGTGATCGTTCTCGCGCTGCTGCAGCCGCTCGTCCGCGGATGGACGCGCTACTACGTGTGGTTGAAATTCAAGCGCACGCCGACCGGAGTCATCGCGACGCACGAGGAGGACTTCCGCCCCACGCGCGATGGCAGCATCAGTCGCCTGGAGTATTGGAACGAGGAGGGCAAGGGACGCGAGGCATTGCTGCCGGCCATCGTGGACGCGCTCGAAAAAGAAGGCTGGAGCTATTCGATAGACACCGGCTGGAAAAGCTGGGACGTGCAGGTGTTTGGAAATTTCTGGTGGGGCATCAAGATGCTTTCCGTCACCGAATATCACGGCGGCCCGAAATGTCTCACCCGCGTGCGCCTCAAGACGCACATGGTGCCGACGACCATTCTCGTGAATTTCGTGCTGCTGGCCGTGCTCGCCTACCGCCAGATCAACATGGACACATGGGATTTCTGGCCGCAAATCCCCTACTTCATTTTCGCGTTCACGCTGTTCCGGCAGGCGCGCCGCTTGAAACGTCGCGTAGCTGAACTCGTCGGCGCCGCCGCGCAACGCTGCAAGCTCACGCGGATCACGAAGCAATAAGCGTCAGTGGATCGCCTTTCCGACTACGACTTCCACCTGCCGGAGGAATTGATCGCCTCGCGACCGCTGGACCGGCGCGACGCCTCACGCATGCTCGTGCTCGACCGCGTCGACGGGACGATTGCCCATCGCCACTTCACGGATTTTCCCGCGTATCTGCGCGAAGGCGACCTCGTCGTGTTGAACAATTCCCGCGTCGTCCGCGCGCGCATGCACTCCGATTTGACGGGGGAGGGGCCCCGTCATCCCTCCCGCCGCATCGAACTGCTCTTCCTCGAGGAAGTCGCGCCGCGTCGCTGGAAGTGCCTCGTCAAGCCCGGCCGCCGCATGCGGGTCGGCGCCACCTGCCGGGCCGGCGGCGCGAACCTCACCGTCGTGTCCATCGAGCCGACTGGCGAACGCATCGTCGAGGCCGACGGAGCGATTGATTTCGAGCACCAGGGCGAGCTGCCCATTCCGCCCTACATGCACCGCGAAGCCGACGCGCAGGACGACTCGCGCTACCAGACCGTCTACGCAAAAACCGACGGCTCGGTCGCCGCGCCCACTGCCGGCCTGCATTTCACGCCGGAGATTCTCGCAGCGCTGCCGCACGCCTTCCTCACGCTGCACGTCGGCCTCGGCACGTTCCAGCCGGTCAAGACCGGGAACCTCGACGAACACGTGATGCACGAGGAACGTTACGAAATCGGCGAAAGCGCCGCCGCCGCGATCAACTCCGCGAATCGCATCGTTGCCGTCGGCACCACTTCCACACGCGTGCTGGAATCGCAGCCACCCAGACCAATCCAGCCGCGCAGCGGACGCACGGCAATTTTCATCCGTCCGCCCTACGAGTTCCAGCGAGTCGGCGCGCTGCTTACAAATTTCCACCTCCCGAAATCCACGCTGCTCATGCTCGTGAGCGCCTTCGCCGGCCGAGAACGCATCCTCTCCGCCTACGACGAAGCCATCCGTGAGCGCTACCGCTTCTTCAGCTACGGCGACTGCATGCTCATTCTTTGAGCAGCCTTCGTTCAGCGAAAAACGACTTCAGCAATCCTGCGCACTCGTCGCCGCGCACGCCGCTCGAAATTTCGCAGCGATGATTCAACGGCTCGGACTGGAGCAGATTGATCCAGCCGCCCGCGGCCCCGCCCCGGGCGTCCATGCAGCCGAAGATCACACGGCGCAGACGCGTATGAACGATCGCGCCGGCGCACATCGGGCACGGCTCCTTCGTCACGTAGAGATCGCAATCGGTGAGCCGCCAGTCGCCCACCACGCTCTCGGCCTGCGTGATCGCGAGCATCTCGGCATGGGCCGTCGCGTCCTTCAACGTCTCCACCTGGTTCCATGCACGCGCGATGATTTTCCCCTCGCGCACGACCACGGCGCCGATCGGCACCTCCTCCGCCTCGTAGGCGCGCTGAGCCTGTCGCAACGCCTCGCCCATGAAATGCTCGTCGCTGCCAAGGTCAATGATCGGCTCGTCTTCCACGCAATCCGGTATAGCGCACCGCGCCGTCCGTCGCTAAGTTTATCGCCGTGAGTTCCCGCAAAATCATCGTCGCTCCCTCCATCCTTGCCGGCGACTTCGCGCGCGTAGGTGAGGAAACGGAATCCATCACCGCCGCCGGAGCAGACTGGGTGCACTGCGACGTGATGGACGGACATTTCGTGGACAACATTTCGTTCGGACCGGCCTTCGTGGAGGCCGTGAGCCGGCACACAAAACTTCCGCTCGACGTGCATCTCATGATCACGCGTCCGGATCATTTTTTCCCGCGCTTTACGAAAGCCGCCGCCTCGATCACCTCGCATGTCGAGGCCGAGCACGATGTCGCCGACACGCTGCGCCGGGTGCGTGAAGCAGGCTGCAAGGCTGGTCTGGCCGTAAGCCCGCCGACGGACATTGCACGTATTGAGCCCTATCTCGGGTTGTTCGACATCCTGCTCGTCATGACCGTGAATCCCGGCTTCGGCGGACAACCCTTCATTCCGGAAATGCTGGAAAAAGTGCTGCACGGCGCGCGGCTGCGGGAGGAACGAGGGCTGGATTTCGACATCGAAGTGGACGGCGGCATCAACGTCGAGACGGCCAAAACTTCGATCGAGGCCGGAGCGAGTCTGCTGGTCGCGGGAACGTCCGTTTTCAAGGCGGTTGATCGCGCCGCGGAGATCGCCCGCTTACGCGGCTGAGAGCGCTTCCAACGCTTCACCGACGAGAAAAAGCGAGCCGGTCACCAGCACGCGGCGGGATTGCTTCTCCGCCTCCGCAAGCGCTTCCGCCAGTGACGCAAATATCCGTCCGCGCACCGCGCAAACCGTCGCGATCCTCCCGGGATCTTCCCCGCGCTGGCTGTCCACCGGCACGAACCAGAACTCCTTCGCGAGCGACCCCAGCGCCGCAATCATTCCCGCGTAATCCTTGTCGCGCAGTGCGCCAAAAATCACGATCGCCCGCTCGTCTCCAAACGCCTCGCGCCAAGTCTCCGCAAGCTGCGCGGACCCATGCGGATTGTGTGCACCATCGAGCACGATCCGTCCGACTTCCTGAAACCTCCCCGGCCACTGCACCGTGGAAAGACCTTCGCGGATCGCATGCTCGGGAATTTCGATCCGCGCCGCGTTCAACGCTCCGATGGCAAGCGCGGCATTTCGCAATTGCTGCGCACCACGCAAATTCACCGGCATATTTGTGACGCCCTCGATGAAACGCAGCGGAGCGCCGACCGCAACCGCGTGCGTCTGCAGCACGCGCATCACCGCAGGTTGCTGCGGCGCGCTCACGGCGGGAACATCGGGCTTGAGAATACCCGCCTTTTCTCCAGCCACCGCTTCCAGCGTGTTGCCGAGCCATTGGCCGTGATCCATCGCGATTGGCGTCAGGACGGAAACAAGCGGCACAACCGCATTTGTGGAATCGAGCCGCCCACCCATGCCGGTCTCGAGCACCACGAAGTCCGTCTTCGCATCCGCGAAATGACGAATCGCGAGCACGGTCGCCAGTTCGAAAAAAGTCGGCGCGTGGTCCCAATCGCGGGTGGAGTCGCGCAATTGCGTGAGAATGCGCGCGCCGTCCGCCTCGGGAATCATTTCGCCGTTCACGCGGATGCGTTCGCGAAAATCAACGAGGTGCGGTGACGTATAGAGCCCGGTGCGGTGGCCGGCGGCGCGCAGAATCGAGTCGAGCATCGCGCACACCGAGCCCTTCCCGTTCGTGCCGGCGACGTGAAGGAAACGGCATTCCCGTTCGGGATTTCCCGCCGCATCGAGCAGACGGCTCGTGTTTTCGAGCCCGAGCTTGATGCCGAATTGCTGCGTGGAATAAAGCCACGCGAGCGCTTCCGGCCACGTCATTTTTTCCCGGCGGCGAAATAGCCGAGCAACTGGATCAGCAGGCCGCGCAGTTTCGCGCGAGGAACGATGTGGTCCACGAGTCCGTGCTTTTCGAGAAATTCCGCGGTCTGGAAGCCCGGCGGCAAATCCTGGTGAGTCGTCTCCTTGATGACGCGCGGGCCGGCGAAACCGATCATGCTTTTCGGCTCGGCGAGAATGACGTCGCCGAGCGACGCGAAGCTGGCCATCACGCCGGCGGTCGTCGGGTTCGTGAGCACGGGAATATAGGGCAGTTTTGCCTGCGCGTGCCGCGCGAGGGCGCCGCTCGTTTTGGCCATTTGCATGAGGCTGAGCATGCCTTCATACATACGGGCCCCGCCGGATGCGCAGACGATGATGACCGGCATTTTCTTTTTCGTGGCGAGCTCGATCGCACGCGTGATTTTTTCACCGACGACCGAACCCATCGTGGCTGCGAGGAAAGTGAAATCCATCACCGCGAGAGCGACGGGGCGGCCGTCGAGTTTTGCGGTGCCCGTGAGGACGGCGTCCTTGAGACCGGTTTTTGCGCGATAGCTTTTCAGACGCTCCTCGTAGGTCGCGACGCCCTTGAACTTGAGCGTGTCCACGGCGACGAGGTTTGCGTCGGTCTCCTCGAACGTGCCCTCGTCC
>JBOHXO010000261.1:0-1884 GCA_050737475.1 Chthoniobacterales bacterium | reverse complement strand
CGCGACGACCCAGACTTCGCGCGAGTTCCTGGAAACCGCGCGCACACGGCAGTTTTTCAACGATGACGAACGTGAGGCGCTGGCCGGGTTTCTGGACAAGGCCGACCTCATCAAATTCGCGCGCATGCACGCCACGCATGCCGATTGCGCCGCATTGCTGGAGCAGGCGGAGAATCTTGTCCGCAGTCGCGCACTGCAACCGGAGGAGGTCAAATGAAGGACTTTGATCTCTTCGGCGTGACCTTCGGAACCCCATGGGTGCTATCGCTGCTCGTGCTCATTCCGCTGCTCGCGTGGTTGAAAGGAAAATTCGGCGGCACGCCGGGCATCATTTTTTCCTCGACGCAAACGCTGCGCTCCATCGGCGTGCGACGCCGCTCGCGAGCCGGCGATTTGCTCACAGCCCTCGCGCTCGCGGCCTTTGCGGCATTCGTTATCGGACTGGCAAGGCCGAAACTCGGCAACACGATTACGCGCACACAGGCCAGCGGCGTGGACATCATGCTTTGCGTTGACGTCTCCGGCTCGATGCGGGCGGAGGATTTCACCGTCGGCAACCGCCGTGCGAACCGGCTCGAGGCCATCAAGGAAGTCGGCCGGCAGTTCATCGAGCAACGACCAAACGACCGCATTGGCATCATCGCCTTTGCGGGCCGCCCGTATCTCGTGAGCCCGCTCACGCTCGATCACGACTGGCTCATCCAGAATCTCGATCACGTGCAGATTGGCCAGATCGAGGACGGCACCGCCATTGGCTCCGCGCTGGCCACCGCTACCAACCGGCTCAAGGATCGGGAGGCGAAGACGAAGCTCATTGTCCTGCTCACGGACGGCGAGAATACCGCGGGCAAAGTGATGCCCATCACAGCCGCGGAGGCCGCAAAAACACTCGGCATTCGCATCTATGCAATCGGCGCGGGCACACAGGGCACCGCACCATTCCCGGTGGGGAGGGACATCACCGGGCAGATCGCCTACGAGGACATGGAGGTGCACATTGACGAGGACACGCTGAGGAAAATCGCGTCCATCTCCGGCGGCGAGTATTTCCGGGCGACGAACACGCGGACGCTGACCGATATTTTTGGGGAAATTGACAAACTCGAAAAAACCAAGATCGAGATCGAGAAGATCGCCCTGTATCGCGACCTGTTTCCGTGGTTCGTGATGGCGGGAATTTCGCTGCTCGGGATCGAGGTTGTGGCATCTCAAACGATATGGAGACGACTGCCATAGACTCCGGCTTCACGTTCGGCCAGCCGCTCTGGCTCTGGGCATTGCTGGCAATCCCCGCGCTCGGCGCGCTGTTTGCATGGGCGCAAGCCAAACGCCGCAAGCTGCTGTCGCTCGTGGTCGCGCCGCGTCTGCGCGATCAACTCGCCGCCGGCGTGAATCCGGTGCTGCGCGGCCTGCGCGCCGTGCTCGTGCTGCTTTCGCTGGCGCTGGCGACCCTCGCACTGGCCGCGCCCCGCATGGGCTACATCCAGCGCGAAATCAAGTCCCACGGCCGGGACGTGGTGCTGGCGGTCGACACCTCGCGAAGCATGCTCGCCACGGATGTCACGCCAACCCGTCTCGCCAGGGCGAAATTGATTTCCGAGGATTTCATTTCCTTGTTGCAGGGCGATCGGGTGGGCGTGGTGGCATTCGCGGGCAGCGCGTTTCTACAGGCCCCGCTCACGCTCGATTACAACGCCGTGCGGGACACCATTGACGAACTCGACACCGAGACAATTCCTCTCGGCGGCACGAACATCGCCGCGGCCATTCGCAAGGCGACGGAGGCCTTCGGCAAGGCGGAGGGCGTGACGCGTGCGCTCGTGATCATGACGGACGGTGAGGAACTCGATGCGGATGGCGTCGCCGCGGCGAAGGAGGCTGCGA
>JBOHXO010000260.1:0-2441 GCA_050737475.1 Chthoniobacterales bacterium | reverse complement strand
GTGGAGGTCCATCGCGGTCTCGATCAACGACTCGTGCTCACGCTCCCGTCGCATCGAGGCACGGACCGATGACTTGACCTCGCGCTGCGCAAGGCATTCCTGAATCGAGATGGACAACGCGGGATGCGCGCTGATCTCCAGCCACTCGTCCACGCCGAAATCCACCAACGCGCCCACCGCGGCGGAGAACAGGACCGGCTGCCGGATTCCGCGCCCCCAATGCGCGGCATCGCAAGTGCGGCCCTTGCAGCGGCGGCCTGTCACGGTGCTGAAAAACGGAACGCTTTCCTCCTTCGGCTCGAGCCCCGCGAGGGCTTCCTCGAGCGCCTCCGAGGCGGGCTGCATCATGGGATGGTGGAACGGATGATCCACGCGCACGAAGCGGGCAAAGACGCCCTGTGGCTCGAGCTCCGTGGCAATGGATTCCAGCGATGCGCGAGTGCCCGCCAAAGTGAGTGAGCGTGGACCGTTGAACGCGGAGATCGTCACGGTGCGATCCTTCCGCAGAATAACGGCGCGCGCCTCCTCCTCGGTGAGGCCGACCGCGAGCATGGTGCCGTCACCTCGCGCGCAATTCTCCATGAATCGCGCACGCAGCGCGATCACCCGCGCCGCTTCCTCGAGGCTGAGAACGCCGGCCACGCAGGAGGCCGCAATCTCGCCAACGCTGTGGCCGACGATCGCCGCGGGCACGACACCCCACGATTTCCAAAGCTCTGCCAGCGCAACCTGCATCGCGAAAATCGCGGGCTGCGCGATTTCCGTGCGGGACATTTGCGAGGTTTTCTCGTCACGCGCCAATTCCTCGAGTAGCGAAAAATGCGTCCACGGGCGCAGCGCTTCCGCGCACTCTTCCATGGCCCGGCGAAAGACCGGCTCGTGACGCATGAGCTCCCGGCCCATGCCCCACCATTGCGGGCCCTGGCCACTCATCACAAATCCGATGCGCGCCGGGCGTTCGCGACGCGGAGAAAATGACGTGCGCGATTTTTGTCCCGTTTCGCCCGCACCAAATTCGTTCAACTCCTGGATGGCCTCGGCTGGCGTGCGGGCCACGAGCGTGAGCCGGAACGGATGATGATTTCTGCGGGCGCCGAGTGTGTAGGCAAGATCGGGAAGCAACGGCGAGTGGCCGTTGGATTTCATGTGACCGTCAATCCAGGCCCCGAGCCGGGCGGCGCCATTGCGCAAGGCGTCCTCGGAGCGCGCCGAGAGCACGAGCGGCCAGTCGCGGTCCGCGTGCTCCAAAGAAATTTCCGAATGCGACCGCTCGGGCGCTTCCGTCAGGATGACGTGCGCGTTGGCCCCGCCGAATCCAAAGGAATTCACACCCGCGATCGGCGCGCCTTCACTTTCCGGAAACGACTCCAGCTCCGTGGGAATGCGCAGCTTGAGCGCCTTGAAATCAATGTGCGGACTTGGTGTTTTGAAATGCAGACTCGGCGGAATTTTTCCGTGCTCGAGCACGAGCATCGCTTTCAACAGGCCGGCAATTCCGGCGGCGGTTTCCAAGTGCCCGACGTTGGTCTTGATCGAGCCGATGGCCAGCGGATCGTCTTCGCGGCGGTCCTGGCAAAGCGCGTCCGCGAGGGCGTGCGCCTCGATGGGATCGCCCACCGCGGTGCCCGTGCCGTGGGCCTCGACGAAGCCGATTTGCGACGGAGCGACACCCGCGTCCGCACATGCTTCCCGCACGAGCCGGGACTGCGCCTCGGGGCTTGGAAGCGAGATGCCGTTCGTGTGGCCGTCCTGATTGACTGCGGTGCCGAGGATGACGCCGCGAATGGGATCGCCGTCCGCGACAGCGTCGGAAAGTCGCTTGAGAAGAACCATGCCCGCACCTTCGCCACGCACGAATCCATCGGCCGACGCGTCGAACGCCTTGCAGCGGCCCTCGGGCGACAGCATCGAAGCTTGCGAGAATCCCACGAACCCGCCGGGAGTGATCATGATGGTCACGCCACCGGCCAGAGCGGTCGTGCCTCGGCCGGCGCGGATGTGCTCGCACGCGGCGTGCACGGCGGTGAGCGCCGACGAGCAGGCGGTGTCCATTGCCATGCTGGGCCCGAGCAAATTCAGACAATACGAAATGCGGTTCGCGGCGATGCTGTGCGCGGAGCCCGTGGGCGAATGCGCGGTGATGCCCGACGGATCGGAGGGCGTGCCCTGGATGATCTGGTAGTCGTTGTGGGAGATACCGACGTAAACGGCGATGTCGGTGCCGCGCTCGAAATCGAGGATCACGCCCGCGTCTTCGATCGCTTCCCATGCGGTCTCGAGGAGCAGGCGATGCTGCGGATCCACATAGGGCGCCTCGCGCGGCGAGATGCCGAAAAACTGCGGATCGAATTGATCAATGCCATCCACAAAGCCGCCGCGCTTCGCGATGGACCTGCCCGCGCTGCCGGGCTCGGGATCGTAGTAACGCTCCACACTCCACC
>JBOHXO010000259.1:0-4885 GCA_050737475.1 Chthoniobacterales bacterium | reverse complement strand
GAACAAATCCTCGACATGATCGGGATCGCTCACCACGAACCGGCAGATCGAACTCTCCGACGAATCCTGGATGCTCAACGCGAGGACGACGATATTGTGTTCGCCGAGGAGTTTCACGACCTCGAGCAGCGCGCCGACCTTGTTGTTGAGGAAGACGGAAAAGTGGCGGACTCCCTGGCCACCGGTTTTTTCGGTCGTGAGTGAGTCGGGCATGGAGGCCTATTTGTAACAGTAGAGGAAGCAGATCGGGGCTGTTTCGCCTTCGGCGAGCGTAACCTTCACGAGGTATTTTCCGCTCTCACCGGCCACCACACCCGCGGCGGCGCTGGCGCCATTTTCGTAGGCCTGCTGCTCCACGGCCGCGCCGTGTTCGTTGTAAACCTTCACCGCGATTTTGCGGCCGGGGGAATTTGCGGCGGCGCAGAACCAGTATTCGTCGCCCGCAAAAAGATTCACTTCGATCACCACGCTTTTGCCGGGGGCGAGTTCGCCGAAATAAAATCCGTCGCGAATTTTGTAGCCGTCGTTCGAGAACGCACCGGCGAGTTCCAGCGCTTCGCTGCGGGCCTGTGCTTCCGCGCCTTCCGGAATGGCAGGTGCGGCTGGTGCAGGCGTGGGAGTCGGCGTGGCCTGCGGCTTGGCGTGCAGTGCACCGCAGACAGACGTCAGCAAAAAAATGGAAGCGAGGAGGCGTTTCATTGTCCTGCGGCGGGCTGGCCGCCAATTGCATCAACGAGCTTCGTCGTGGTCTGGTTCAAAGCTTTCACCGCATCGGCCGAGGGCGGCGTGGCAGGAGCGACGGTGGTTTTGATTTCGGTGAGGCCGCTCTTCACCTTGCCGACGAGTTCGTTCGACTTGATGCGGGCGGGCAGCGCGTCCATGCGCATGATGAGATATTCAACGATGGCGGGCTGGCGCAGAAGCTGCGCGGTCTCGGGCTTGTAGTTCGCAGCGACCACGCCGCTCGCGGTCTGCAATCCGCGCAACCACGCGCCGGTCGTCACGAGGATCACGAGTTCGTCGTCCTTTTGCTGCGCCATCTGCAGCTTCACTTCGTTTTCGGTCGCGTCGAGTTCCTCCTTGAGCGCGTTCCAGTCGTTGTTCTCGGCAAAGTCGCCGATGCTGCTGCCGCGTCCCAGAATGCTCTTCGAGACGCCCAGGCCCTTCGCGAGCTCGATGATGTCCTGTCCGATATTCTTCACCTGCTGGCCGTCCTGCGCCTCGACCGCGATGAATCCATCCGCCACGCGCGTGCCGAGATTCAACGACGTCTGCGCGCGGTTCGTGGTCGTGAGCGTGCCGGGCTTGCGCATGAGCTGCGGCCAGTTCGGGCGGTCGAGTTTGTTGATCGCGGCAAAAAATTCCCCGGGCGTCGGCAGGGCCACCTCGTCAATCACGACGGCGCCCTTGATCTCCTCCGGCGTGAGCGTGTCCTTCTTTTCCGCCGCGCCCAGCAGGCCGGCGCCGAGAAAGGCGGCAGCACAGACAAATCGCAAACCCGATCGCATTTGCGGCACACTACATGAAACCTGCGGGCGCACGCAATTACGTTGAAGGGCCGTCTGATTGAAGCGAACAATGCCCCTCTGCCACCATGCCGGACCCCACGATGCTGCCCATTTACGCCATACGCGAATCGCTCCTCGAGCGGCTTGGAAAGGCGAACCGCCTCATTTTGCAGGCCCCCACGGGCTCGGGAAAATCCACGCAGGTCCCACAAATGCTGCTCGATGCCGGACTCGCAGGCGATGGTCTCATCATCGTGCTCCAGCCCCGGCGGATCGCGGCCCGCATGCTCGCAGCACGTGTGGCCTCCGAGCGCGGCGGCAAACCCGGCGGCGAAGTCGGCTACCAGATCCGCCTCGATAATGTCTCCGGCAAAAGCACGCGCATTCTCTACGTCACCGAGGGCATTCTCCTGCGCCGCATGCTGGCGGATCCGATGCTGCGCGGCGTCTCGGTGATCGTGTTCGACGAGTTCCACGAACGCCACCTCTTCGGCGACCTCTCACTGGCCCGCGCTCTCGATCTCCAGGAATCCCAGCGCCCCGACCTCAAGCTCATCGTGATGTCCGCGACGCTGCAGGGCGGCGCGCTTTCGGAATACCTCGCGCCGTGCGGAATACTCGAATCCGAGGGCCGCACCTTTCCGGTCGAAATCGAATTTCTCGCCCGTGAGCCGGAGGAGGAGCCGGTGTGGGAACGCGCCGCCGATGCCGTCGCAAAGCACTTCCCCGCCACGCCTGGTAATGCGCTCGTCTTCATGCCCGGCGCCTACGAAATCCAGCGCGCGATCCAGGCCATTCACCACCGCCTCGGCGCGGACATCCCCGTGCTGCCGCTGCACGGCGAACTTCCGCCCGACCAGCAGGATGCCGCCGTCGCCGCGGGCGGTGCGCGACGCGTGATCGTCTCGACAAACGTCGCCGAAACTTCGCTCACCATCCAGGACGTCACGCTCGTGGTGGATTCCGGGCTCGCCCGCGTCGCGCGGTTCGATGCGCATCGCGGCATCAACACGCTCTACATCGAAAAAATCAGTCACGCCTCCGCCGACCAGCGCGCAGGCCGCGCCGGCCGCACCGCCCCGGGCCGTTGTCTGCGGATGTGGACATTGCGCGACCATGAGCGAAGGCCCGCAGCGGAACTGCCCGAAATCAAACGCCTCGACCTCGCCGAGACGGTGCTCACGCTCAAAGCCGCGGGCGTCGCCGATCTTCAAAATTTCCGCTGGCTCGAGCCGCCCGATGCACGGGCGCTGGAACGCGCGGAGACACTGCTGCACGACCTCGGCGCGGTGGACGGCGCGATCACCGCCGTCGGCCGCCGCATGCTTTCCTTCCCGGTGCATCCCCGCTACGCCCGCATGTTTCTTGCCGCGCAGGAACTCGGCTGCGTGCGCGCAGCAGCGCTCATCGCGGCCATCACGCAATCGCGCGGCATGCTGCTGCGCGCCGACAAACGCGTCGAGGAACAGCGCGAGGAGGCGTTCGGCACGGGCGTCTCGGATTTTCAGATTTTGATGCGCGCGTGGGCGTGGGCCGACCGGCAGGGCTATCGCGTGGATGCCTGCCGGCGTCTCGCCGTGCATGCCGACGCGGCGCGGCAGGTCGGAAAATTGTTCGATCAGTTTCTCGACATCGCCGCGAAGGAAGGCCTCGACGTGGCGGCACGTCCGCCGGAGGACTCCGCAATCGCACGCTGCGTGCTGGCGGGATTTGCCGACCAGGTCGCACGCCGCCGCAGCATGGGCACGCTGCTTTGCGACATCGTCCACGGACGCCGCGGACTGCTCGCGCGCAACAGCGTCGCACAGGACAGCCGCCTGCTCGTGGCGGCGGAGATCAACGACATCGAGGGCCGCAGCGGCGAGGCGCAGGTGATGTTGAACCTCGCGACCGAAATCGAGGAGGCGTGGCTGCGCGAATGGTTCCCCAACGATTTTTCCGAGCAGGGCGAGGTCATGTTCGACAACACGCAAAACCGCGTGGTCGTGCGCACCGCCAAAATTTTCCGCGACCTCGTGCTCGAGTCGCGCGACCGCGACGCGGAGCCCTCCGCCGAGGCCACGGCCTGCCTCGCGCACGAAGTCATCGAGGGCAATCTCGTGCTGCGCCAATGGGACGATGCGGTCGAGCAATGGATCACGCGCGTGAACCGTCTTTCGCTATGGATGCCCGACCTCGCCATTCCCGCCATTGGTCCCGCGGAGCGCGAATTACTCATTCACGAGGCCTGCGAGGACGCGACGAGCTATCGCGACATCAAGGACCGTCCCGTGCGCGACGTCGTCCAACGCTGGCTCACGTCCGCGCAGCGGCAGCAGTTGGAAAAATTTGCGCCGGAGCGCATTGATCTGCCAGGCGGACGCAAGGCGAAGGTGACGTATTCAGCCGATGCGGATCCGTTCATCGCGGCGCGCATCCAGGACCTCTACGGCCTGCAAACATCGCTGCGCATCGCTGGCGGACGCGTGCCACTCACGATCCAGGTGCTCGCGCCGAACATGCGCCCGGTGCAGGTCACCACCGACCTCGCGAATTTCTGGGCCGACGCCTACCCGAAACTCAAGCAGCAGCTCTCGCGCAAATATCCGAAGCACGAGTGGCGCTGAGCCTATTTCGCGAGCTGTTCGAGAAAGGTGTCCCAGTCATGCACCGAGCCATCCTGCAGGATGAGCAACGGGCCATGGCCGTGGGCGTTTCCGATTTCGACCACCCATGGCATGTTTGGCCACTTGCGTGGCGTGGTCGGTTTCTGGTCGAACATCGTCGGTTTATAATGCACGCGCGGGTTGGTGCCATCGGACCGGATATTGCCCAACCGCTTGATGCCGGGGCACTGCCAGACCTCCTTGGTGACTCCGTAGGGCTTGAGCGCGTCAAGCCAGTAGTCCTCGTATTCCTTGCGCTGCTGGTAAGTGAACTCGGGCTGGTTCGGCCAGTGCCCCTTTTCGTCGATATAGCTGCTGAGGCCGACGTAAATATCCTTGAGGTTCTGCGTGCAACGGACGCGATCGCCCGCGCCGGGCAGTTTCGAAAAGACGCCGGACATCAGCAGCATCAGGATGACGAGGATGGTGATCGTCGCCATCAGTTCCAAAAGCGTAAACCCCGCACGGTCTCGTGCGGGGTTCGAAAGTGACGGTCTCAAGTGCAGACGAAAGTTCAGGCCCTCGGAAGTGGCCCGCGGCGGGCTGTTAGTTGGCCGTGGCTGCCGCTGCTGCCCCGCCGCCGCCGGATCCCTGTGCAAAGACGCTGGTGCGGACACCCTCGAAACCAAAGGTGGTCTCGGGAATCGTGCTGCCCGGAATCGCAAACGGAGTCACGGTCACGTCGCTGCTCTGGACGTTGATGTTGTTGCCGAAGGTCGCACCCGTGCCATT
>JBOHXO010000258.1:0-19514 GCA_050737475.1 Chthoniobacterales bacterium | reverse complement strand
GTCGGGTAGAGCACGAGGCTGTGCGCCGCAGCGCCCGCCAGAAAAAGCATTCGTTTCTTCATGCACGCCGCCTCCCCAGCAGCATGGGAAACCGCGCGAGCATTCCGAAGAACAGGCGCGTGTGCGTGCCGATGAGCAGCAGATTGTCGCGCAGGTAGCGGAAATGCGTCGTGCCGCCTTCTTCGTCCGGCGGATAAATTACGGGCACGGGAATGTTGATTGGTCGCACGCCACGCCAGTAAAGCCGCACAGCCAGCTCGGTGTCGAAATCGAAGCGGCGCGCCGTGCGGATGGATTCCAGAATTTCGACGGAAGCCGCGATGGGATACACGCGAAAACCGAAGAGCGAATCGTGAATGCCGCCCCAGAGCGTGGCGAGGTTCGCCCACCAGTTGCCGATGCGCCGGCCTTTCACGCGTTCGAGAGGCGCGTCGGGACCAAAGATCGGCTCGCCGAGAATCATCGCATCGGGCTCCGCGAGCGAACGTGAAAGGAACGGACCGACAGCATCCACGCTGTGCTGGCCGTCGGCATCCATCACCAACGCATGCGTGAATCCCTCCGCGGCCGCCTCGCGCATTCCCGCGAGCACGGCGCCGCCCTTGCCCGAATTGACCGGCAGGACCATGCGACGAACATGCGGATTTTTTGCGAGCAACGGGCCGAGCGTTGCCGCGCTGTCGTCGGTGCTGGCGTCAATGACGATCCACACAGGCAGCCATCGTTCGGCCACCGCTTCCGCGACACGGGCGAGCATGGGCCCGCTGTTGTAGCTCGGCAGCAGGACGATGTGCGTGCGGCTTGGCTCCGGCAGGATGGTCATGGACCGTCGCTGGAATCATCGCGGAGATGAACGCCTTCGTCCGTGTTCGCGAGATGTCCGCGGAAATAGGCCTCGAGCCGCGCCGACAGGGCCTTCGCGGATTCCCCGGGTTCCGCGTGAAACACTTCACCGGTGCGGATGTTCACCTCGATGGGAATGCGCGCCGCGGCGGCAAGGCTGGTTTCCTTGCCGAGATAGACGCCGCTGCGTTCGATAAACACGGTATGGATCGGCGCGCCGGTGAGCACTGCGACGAGCGCGAAGCCGCTCTTGAACGGATTCACGCCACGCGCGTGCGATCGCGTGCGCGTGCCTTCGGGGAAGATGAGCAGGTTGTCGCCGAGGGAGAGCTTGGCGCAGCATTGGCGGATGAGACCGGGGCCGCGGTCGTTCGTGATGTAGCCGCCGAGCCAGGCGGCTCCGGCAAAGCTGAGGTTGTTCATCAATCCCGCACGCATGATGCAGACAGGCCGCGGAATTTTCGGGGTCAGAAAAATGGCATCGAGCAGGCCGGGATGATTCGCTGCAATGATTGCACCTTTCAAATTTTCGAGCTTCGCACAATCGTCGAAGCGAATGTGGAACAGTCGCGTGCGCTGAAGCCATTCCGCGTAGAACTTGAAGAGCCGGTGAATAATTCCCCTCCCCGCGGCAAGGGAACGCTCGCGGCCGAGGACGATGCGCAGGACCGGCGCCGCAATCGTGATGAAGAAACCCAATCCGAAGAAGATCGCGAGGCTCGCAAGTTGAAGCAGGTAGTTGCGCACGTCGCGCCAGCCGGGACGCCACTTGGAATTGAGGTGGGATGCCAGTTCCCCGCCGGCGGCTTGAGTTTCGACGTTCGACATCGGCATGGCTTGGAAGAGGATGCTACACGCCTGCCGGAATTTCGAGCGGGGATTTTCTGCTTGCCGGGGCGGATGTGATCTGGCGCGCTCCAGCGACACGCGCCCTCATGTTCAAACGCTGGCTGATCATTCTTCTGCAAACGGGCGTCACCATCGGCCTGCTCGTCTTTTTCTTTCATGATGAGAAGTTCCGGCACGAGGCGTGGGACGCGCTGCGCCAGGCCGACCCAAGGTGGCTCTTGCTGGGCGTGGCGATTGCGGGCGTGGAGAATTTTCTGGGCGTGCTGCGCTGGCGGATTTTCCTGCGCATGCTCGGGATGCAGGTGCCGTTCTGGAAGAGCCTGCAAATCTGCCTCGTCGCGCTGTTTTGCAATACGTTCCTGATCGGTGCGGCGGGCGGTGATCTCGTGCGCATGGCGTGGCTGATCCGGCGCGGCTTCGGAAAGACGGATTCGCTGCTCTCGGTGATCATGGATCGCGTGAGCGGGCTCGGCGCACTGATCGTTTACACGGCGGTGCTCTGCGCGTGGAACTACGAGTGGCTCATGCAAAGCGCGACGGTGGTGAAAATGTTCGCGTTCGTGGTCGCCTATCAATTCGCTGCGCTTCTGCTGATCGTCGTCACGCTCATTATCTCGGCGCGGGGATTGACGAACCGCCTGCCGAAGTGGGCGCCGTTTCCGGAGTTCGTGCGCAAGCTCGGCGCGGGCTACGGCCGGATGTTTCACGAATGGCCGGGAACGTTGAAGGCATCGGGGCTTTCGATGGTGATGATGGCTGCTTATTTCACGGTGTTCTGGTGCACGGCACGCGCGTTCGGGCAGGGAATTTCGTTCATTCACCTTTCGGCGCTCATGCCCGTGGCGGACGTCATCAGTGCGCTGCCAATCAGCATCGGCGGGCTCGGTGTGCGCGAGGGAACATTCGTCGTGATGCTGGGGCAACTGGCTGGCGTGCCCGGCGCGATGGCCGTTTCCATTTCGCTGATCGGCTATCTCGTCAACGTGTCCTGGGGACTGGTCGGCGCGGCGATCCTCCCGTTTTTCAAGGGCATCGTGCATGACGCGCGCGAAGCCGCGAGCGCGATTCGCTAGCCTGGAGTTTGCGAGGCCGTGGCGAGACGCGGCGAGATGGGAAAGAATTTCTGCAGTGCGACGATGCCGTGAAACAGCCAGATCCGCCAGCGCAGCTCGAATGAGCCGCCGAGGTTGCCTGCGAGGATCGCGTTGACCGCCGGGACGACCTGGAAAAATTCCTGCGGGTTGAGCAGCGTCTCGACGAATTCGCGGCGATACCATCCCTTCACAAAACGGAGGTAGAGATTCATCACCTTGTCGAGGCGGCGGCTGTATTGACGAAAGACGGCGCTGCGGCGAGAGGGCGAGTCGAGGGCGATTTCAAATGCGTCCGCGGCCTGCTCGCCGCCAAGGATCGCGAGAAAAACGCCGCTGCTGAAAATCGGATCAATGAATCCCGCGGCGTCGCCGGCGAGCAGCCATCTTTTTCCGGCGAGGCGACGGTTCCGGTAGGAATAATCGCCGCTGGCATAAACCTTCGATACGCGCTCGGCGCGGCACATGCGGCTGTCCATTACCGGCGAGGCGGTGATGAGCTGCTGGAGCACGTCGGGGGGAGGCTCGTCGAAGTTTTTGAATGTGTCGGTATCCATCACGACGCCCACGCTGGTGCATGTCGGGGAGAGCGGAATCAGCCAGAACCAATGATCCTCGGCGCGCACCATGCGCGTGAGCGTGCCGTCCACGCCGGGCGGCCTCTCGACGCCTTCGTAGTGCGCGTAAATGGCGAACTTTCGAAGATCGGAATAGGCGCGCTTGAGGTCGAAGCGGGTGCCGACCACGGCGTTGCGTCCGCTGCAATCGAGCAGGTATCTCGCGCGGACCGTCTCCGGAGCGCCGGTTTTCGACTTTACGGTCAGCGCGACGTGATCGTCGTGAAATTCCAGGTTCTCGACGGCGGTTTCCTCGTGCACCTCCGCGCCGGATTCCGCGGCATGGTCGAGCAGGAGCTTGTCGAAGTCCGCGCGCGGGACCTGGAATGCGGTCGGCCTGCGCGAGCGAAAGCCATCCTTGAAATAAAATCGCGTGTCGCGGTCTCCGTCGTTCGACACGATCTCGGCGCCATGTTTCACTATGAAGCCCGCGGCCTCGATTTTCGGCATCACGCCGAGCCGCTCAAAGGCGGTCAGGCTGAACGGGAGCAACGATTCGCCGATGTGGAAGCGCGGAAATTTTTCGCGTTCGAAGACGGCGACGCTGCGGCCGTTTCGCGCGAGCAACGTGGCGGCAGTGCTCCCAGCGGGGCCGCCGCCGATGATCGCCACGTCATACATGGGAAAGCCGGATTTTAAGTTTTAGGTTTTAAGTTTGTAAGTTGAAAGGCCGCTCGCATTGCCGCTTAAAACTCAAGACTTACAAACCTAGGATTTCCTCTCGAGGTGTCCGCCGAATTGGTAACGCATGGCGGAGCAGACTTTCTCGGCCATCGTGTGTTCCTTGCGAGAGCGGAAGCGGGCGTAGAGTGCGGCGGTGAGGACTTCGCAATCCACGGCTTCATCAATGGCGGCCATGATCGTCCATCGGCCTTCGCCTGAGTCGGAAACGCGACCGGAATATTTTTCGAGCTTCGGATCGTCCACGAACGAAGCGGCGGCGAGATCGAGGAGCCATGAGGAAACGACACTGCCGCGGCGCCACACTTCGGTGACGTCGGCGAGGTTGAGATCGTAAACGAGATCGTGGTTCATCAGCGGCGCGGTCTCGGCGTCGGCGGCGTGCTGCTGATTCGCAACGTTTGCGTTGAAGAGAATGTCGAGGCCTTCGCCGTAGGCGGCCATCATGCCGTATTCGATGCCATTGTGGACCATCTTGACGAAATGGCCGGCACCGGACGGGCCGCAATGCAGATAGCCTTCCTCGCAAGTGCCGCCGATTTTTTCGCGACCGGGCGTGCGCTCGACGTTGCCGCGGCCGGGGGCGAGCGTTTTGAAAATCGGGTCCATACGCTGCACGGCATCGGTGTCGCCGCCGATCATCATGCAATAGCCGCGCTCGAGTCCGTGCGTGCCGCCGCTGGTGCCGACGTCGAGGTAGTGAATACCCTTCGCCTTGAGGGATGCGGAGCGGCGGCGGTCGTCGCGGAAATAGGAATTGCCGCCATCAATGATCGTGTCGTCGGCGTCGAGGAGGCCGGCGAGTTGCTCGACGATTTTATCGGTGATCGCCGCAGGGATCATGATCCATGCGTTGCGCGGCTTTTCGAGTTTCGACACGAGATCCTGCAGCGAGTCGGAGCCGATCGCGCCTTCGGCCACGAGCTCCTTCACCGTTTCGGGATTCGTATCGAAAACGACGCATGTGTGGCCGTTGCGCATGAGGCGGCGCACCATGTTGGCGCCCATTCTTCCGAGACCGATCATTCCGAGTTGCATGGCGATATGTGGGTTGAAGGTTTGGCTGAGGTTGTCGCGCCCCGATGGGGCGAACAAGGAGAAAGACGGGGATCGGTTAAAGAGTTACAAAGTTGAAACGTTACAGAGAGCCTCCCTTCAACTCTTCAACTTTTTATCCCCTCGAATCTCGATTCGAGCTCTGCGTCGGCGGTGGCGCGTGTGTGGCGGCGGTCGCGGACGATCAGCACGGTGAGCACCCCGAGCGCGCAGAGGCACAGCCACAGCCAGGGAATATGGAACACGGGCTTCGGCTGGGTCGCGATGGTCAGAGGCGGCGAGGGACGCGAGGGCACGCCATCAGCATCGAAGCCGACCACGCAGAGTGTGACGCTTTCCCCGGGGCGCAGGCCGGCAAGCGTGGCACGGGCCCACTCGCGCACGAAACGGACTTTCACACGATCAAGACGTTCGTAGCGAAAGTTCGGATTGCCCTTCGTGTCGAACGTGATGGAGCGCATGTAGAGCATGTATTTCGCGACGGCGGGCGACGTTTTTTTCCATTCGAGGTCCAGCTCCGTGCGCGTCTGCCGCGTGACGCGGATCTGCATGACGGGAGGAATATCGTTGTAGACGATTTCGCTCGCGGAGCTTGGGCTCGAGCCGCCTTTGGAGGGGGAATGCCATTGCTGGCGCACGTCGGCGGAAAGAGCGATGCTGGCCACGGATTCGCCGGCTTCGATCACGAGAGCCTCGTCGAATTTTCCCGGTAGCGGACGGGAGAAGCGGATGTCGAATTCGCGGCTGGCGCCCGGCTGAAGTTTTTCGCTGCCGGGGTCGGGACTCAATGCGATGCCATGGGGCATCTTCACGACGAGGTCGGCGGGCGAGCCGCCGGAGTTGTGGATGGTGAACTTCGTGCGGGCGGCGCGGCCGGTTTCCAGCGTGCCGAAATTGATTTTTTCCGGCGTGACGGTGACGTGCTCCGGCGCGGGCATCACGTGCAGCGGAATTTCGAGCGCGACGGTGGAGTCGCTGAGCTTGAGCTTGCCGTCGAGCGCGGCGAGGAATCCCGCGCGTGTGTGCAGCGCGACCTGGAGCTCGGAATGCGCGGGCGAGTGGATCGTGTCCTGCACGACGAGTTCGTCCGGCGCGACGATGCGCAATTCATGATCCTCATCGGAAACATTCCGCAGGAGGAATCCGCCCGTGCGGACTTCGGTATGCCCGTCGGCCTCGAGGCGGATTTCGCGCGGCACGACCTCGACGGGATTGAACCCGAGCCCCGCCAGGCCGAGTTCAGAATCCGGCGCGTGGGAAAAACTGCCGGTCGCGGTGAATTGACGGGCCTCCGAAGGCGCGAAGGAAACCGTGAGCAACTGCGTTTCGCCCGGCCCGAGCGAATAGCTGCCGTCGCCATCCACCATGGTCCACGGCGCGGGGACGGTCAGTTTTCCCTTGATGCGGCCGCCGCCGTTGTTGCGCAACTCGAATGTCTCGAATGCGGCGCGGCCCACGGGCGTGTCGTGAAAATCCAGCCGCGCCGGGGCGACGAACACGGACGGTCGCTCGGAAATATTGATGGTGACTTCAGCCGGCGTGGAGACGCCGATGCCCTGCGCGCTCGCGGCGTAGCGGAACTGGTCAATGCCCGGGCCGAATTTCGGATTGTGCGTGTAGGTGACGACGCCGGTGTTCGCACCCGTCATGCGGATTTCGGAAAGCGTGCCGGAGGAAGGCTGGCGGCGGATGATGAATTGCAGGCCGCCGCCGGAACGGCTGACACCGGAAAGCGTGATGTCCACCGACTCGCCAATAAAAGTTTTTGCCAGCACGGGCACGGGCTGCGGAGGCGGAACGGTCGGCAGTTCGATGTCGGCCCACACATGCGGCGCAAAGGCCACAGCTACGGCGATGCAGGCGGCGGCGAGCCAGCGTGGGTGGAAGGGATGCGGGTGCAAGGCGGGGAATCTCGTTGAAAAGTGGCCGGGCAGCAACTATGCGAATAGTTGACGCCAGACCGACACGACACAAGAGCGATGCGATTTTTTTCCGGCCCCCTCTCCACCACTACCCTGGCCATCGTTGTCGCTGCCGTTGCGTTGTGCGGGTCGTTGTCCGCCGCGCCCCAGGGCACGCCGATCCCGCCCCCGAAGAAGAGCAAGCAGAAGCCCGCGTCCGAGCTGATCTCCAAACAGGCGAAGCCGCAGACTGTGCCGCGCGTGCTCGACAAGGCGACGCCGGACACGACGCGGGTCTATGTTTCGTTGGACAAGCAGCGGGCGTATTTGCTGGTGGGCGACGAGGTGGCGATTGATTCGCCGATTTCCTCGGGCAAGCGCGCGGGCATGACGCCGAAGGGCAGCTACACCGTTCTGGAAAAAGATCCCGACCATCGCTCGAGCGTGTATGGCGCTTTTTGCAACGGCCGCGGCGAGATCGTCCGCGCCGGCGTGAGCACACGCATTGACTCCGCACCGAGCGGCACGCACTACGTCGGCGCGCCGATGAAGTGGTTCATGCGCCTGACCAACGAAGGCGTCGGCATGCATGTCGGCATCCTGCCGGGCTATCCCGCCTCGCACGGCTGCGTGCGCATGCCGGAGGAAATGGCGAAGATGTTTTACGATCGCGTGAAAATCGGCACGCCGGTCGTGGTCGGCGACTGAGTCACTGGGGCGCTGCCGCGGGAGCAGGCGTGCCTGCAGGGGAAGGCGATGCCTTCGGCTGATTTGAAAACTCGGCCTTCAAACCCTGCATGATTTTTTCGATGCCGGCTTTGCGTTTTTGATCAATCTCCTGCGAGAGGGCCTGCTCGAGTTTGTGGCGTTCCTGGCGGTAGCGGAGTGCGAAGACTTCGCGCTGGTCCTCGTCGAGCTTGAGGCCGAGTTTTGCAACGGCTTCATCAATATTCTTTTTGATGCGCTCGCGCTCCTCCATCGCGCGTTTCTGCCAGTCGTTGCGCTCGCCATCGCCCATTTGTTTCCAGCGCATCCAGTTGTCCTTGAATTTCTGGCGCTCCTCCGGGCTCATCTGCTCGAGCCGCTCGCGGAATTTCTGGAACATGCCATCGTCGCCGGGCGGGCGGCGATCGGGGTCGCCTGGTTTCTGGCCGCGGTCCTTTCTCGGGCGGTCGCCATCCGGCTTGGGGCCGCCATTGTCGCGCGGTTTCGGGCGATCGCCATTGTCACGCGGCGCACCCTGGTCCTGAAATTTCGGACGGTCCCCATTTGGCCGCGGCGCGCCCTCGGCGGGCGGGTTCGGACGGTCGCCGTCGAGCGGTGGGAGCGGAGTGGGAGTCGGCTGCGCAAAAGCGGCCGGCGAGGCTGCGAGGACGGTCAGCGCGAGGACGAGGAAGGATCGAGCCATATCGAGGATTCGTAATTGGAAACGAGCAGGTCGAGATTCTGGATGGTCTCGAACTCGATGTCCGCGTTCGCTACGGGCTGGGCGTTGTCCTTGGCGCCGGCGCCAACGAGCGCCAGCACGGCGATGCCCGCACAAACCGCGACAGGAGCCACGGTGCGCAGAAGAATCTGCCACCATGCCGGCTGCGGCGCGGATGCGGTCTCGATCGCCCGCAAGACCTTGCGAGCGAAATACGGCGACGCCTCGACGGGACGCGCCCTGCCAAGCAAACGCCACAGCGCTTCATCGCTGTCCCGCAGCGCTTCATCGTCACGCGGATTGTTCGAGTCGAATGAATCCATATCGGTTTCCTACCCTAGAAACCCCGCATGCGTCCAAAAGTTCCGGGAAAATGCTCCCGGCGCCTTCTAGAAGTCCTGCGGTTCGAGGAAGCCCTCGAGCTGGCGGATGCGGGTCGGGTGGCGCATCTTGCGGAGCGCCTTGGCCTCGATCTGACGGATGCGTTCGCGGGTGACCTTGAACTGGCGGCCGACTTCCTCGAGCGTGCGGCTGTAGCCGTCCACGAGGCCGAAGCGCTGTTCGAGCACCTGGCGCTCGCGCTCGGTGAGCGTGTCGAGCACGTCCTTGATCTTGTCCTTGAGGAGCACGATCGCGGCCTGGTCGGCGGGATTTTCCGCGCCCTTGTCCTCGATGAAATCGCCAAAGCTGGTGTCGTCGCTGTCGCCGACGGGCGCCTGCAGCGAGATCGGCTGCTGGGCCATCTTGAGCACGGCGCGCACGCGCTCGACCGGGAGCTGGATTTCGTCGGAGACTTCCTCCGGCGAGGGCTCGCGGCCGTATTCCTGCACGAGCTGCTTTTGCACGCGGATCAGCTTGTTGATTGTCTCGATCATGTGCACGGGAATGCGGATCGTGCGCGCCTGGTCGGCGATCGAGCGGGTGATCGCCTGGCGGATCCACCACGTGGCGTAGGTCGAGAATTTGTAGCCGCGGCGGTATTCGAATTTCTCGACGGCCTTCATCAGGCCCATGTTGCCTTCCTGGATCAGGTCGAGGAACGAGAGGCCGCGGTTCGTGTATTTTTTCGCGATGGAAATGACGAGGCGCAGGTTGGCCTCGACCATCTCGGTCTTCGCGCGGAGCGCCTTGCGGTGCCAGTCCTTGAGCTCGTGGTGCTTCTTGCCGTAGTCCGTGGGCGCGAGCCACAGGCGGACCTGCATTTCCTTGAGCTGAAGCTCGACGTTTTTCTTGGCCTTCGACGCGTCGGTCTTCGTGCTGCGTTTCGCGCGATCGGCCTCGTGCTGGAGATTCTGGATGAGGCGGAGGTTCTCGTCGGCGAGCGCCACGAAATCCTCGATGACCTTCTGTTTGAAGAAAAATTTCGGGTAGAGCTTGCGGAGCGTGCCGAGGCTTTTCTCGAATGCCTTGCGCTGCGCGGGCGTGCCCTTGGAATCCTTCGTGCCGGCCATGCCGCGGTAGGTATTCGTCACGAGCTCGGTCTGCTTGCGGACCTGCTGGCAAAGGCGCGGGAGCACCTTCATGTAACGCTCACGGCTCTCGATCTTTTTGTCCTGGATGACGCGATCAAAGCGCTCGCGCATGTCCACGAGTTTTTGCGCGAGGTCGAGGTGCGCGCGGGCGACGAAGCCGAAGCCATAGAGCGTGTCCTGAACTTGAAGTTCGGCGTCCTCGATGCGCTTGGAAATTTCCACTTCCTGCTCGCGGGTAAGGAGCGGCACCTGGCCCATCTGGCGCAAATACATGCGGACGGGGTCGTCGAGGATGTCGAGTTTGGAGTCGGCTTTTTCGTCCTTCTCCTCCTCCTCGTCGGATTTTTTGGTGGCGACGCGGTCCACGTCGGACGCGTCAATGATTTCGATCTCGACGCTGCGGAGCTGGGCGATGATGGAGTCGAGCGTCTCGGGATCGTTCACGCCCTCGGGCAGCGCTTCCTCGAGATCGTCGAATGTGACGTAGCCTTGTTCCTTCGCGAGCTTGATGAGTTCGCGGACTTTTTCCTGCGTGGCTTTCTGGATTTCGGCGGGGGTCTTTGCGACCTCGCCGTTCAAATGGGTTCCGTTCAATGAAATGGGTTTCTTGGCCCCGGCAACGATGCGCTCCTTGCGGTCAGCGGACTTCGTTTTGGCGTCCTTCGATGGCTTCTCCGCAACGACGGGTGGCGTCGTTTTTTTTGCGGATTTCGCGTTCGTGGGCGCCTTTGCGGGGGCGGGAGTTTTTGGTTTCTTCGCGATCGGCTGCGCGGGCTTTTTGGGCTTTGCAGCTTTCGCGGGTTTCACGGCGGGCGCGGGTTTCCGCACCTTCGCCGTCTTTTTGGCCGCCGGCGCCTTGGGCTTCACCTTTTTGG
Source organism: Chthoniobacterales bacterium (assembly GCA_050737475.1). GTDB lineage: Bacteria > Verrucomicrobiota > Verrucomicrobiia > Chthoniobacterales > JAATET01 > JAATET01. Next base: position 8,703 of record JBOHXO010000258.1, on the reverse strand, counting down.
CACTCGCCACGGGTCTGGGCGGCTTCGCGGCTCGAGCAACGGGCCTCTTGGCAGGGGCTTTGGCGCGCTTGGCCGGTTTGGCAGCCACCTTGGAATGGGTGGGCGATGATTTGCCCTTGGGGGCTTTAGGTTTTGCTTTCAAGAAAACGAGTCGGCGGCTTTTGAAAAAAGGCTGTCAAAGGTCCCTCAGGTGTTCCTGAAGGTCAAGGATTTGTTTGTGGAGGGGTCCAACCTCCTCTGCCAGCGTGTCCGGATGCCTCATCCGGGCCTGCACAGAAGCGATTTCCCCGGAGAGCTTCTGGCGCAGCAATCCGCGCCAGGCATCGGCGGCGACATCCGCGGGATTTTCCGGCAATTTGCCAACGTGCAGTCCGGCGAGGGCGCGCTCTTCGGCGACGGGCAGTGAGGCCGAAAACGAGCTGAAGACCGACGGCGTCTCGAGGGCGGCGTCCGCGGTGATGAGGTGGTCCACGAGCGCGTATTCGGGGCCGAATATCGAAGCCGGCTCGGGGCGGGTGCGCATCCATTCACGGGCTTCGGGCGAAAGAATGGCCAGCCGGCACAACAATCGCGCGGACTCGGAAAGTTGAATCTCCGGGGTCTCGGCGACCACCTCGGGCTCGCGGTCGGGTTCGGGAACCTTCGCGTTCAGAATCAACGTCGTGAAAGCCGTCTCGCTGATTTCCATGCGCGCGCGCAGGCGGGCGGAAACCGCTTCGCTCAATGCCGGGTCCTCAATGACCTTCACAAATCCTGCGACCTTGCGCGCGAGCGTGGCACGTTGCTGCGGCGTGGCGCCGGGCTTCAATTCATCCTCGAGCACATCGTCGAAATAATCCCGCGCCCCGGCAATGACCGCGCGAAAGGCCTCGGCGCCCTTGCGACGAACCATCGAGTCGGGGTCCTCGCCTTCCGGCACGCGCGCCACACGCACGGACAAATTCGCGCCAAGCAACGCCGGCAACGAGCGCTCGACGGCCTTGCGACCGGCGGTGTCCGAGTCGAAGCACAGCACGACCAGCCCGCCCTCGCCCACGCAGCGGCGCAGCAGCCGGGCCTGCTGGGCGGTGAAGGCGGTGCCCTGCGGAGCGGTGACGTTTTCCACGCCGGCCTCGAAGACGGAAATCATGTCGAGCTGCCCCTCGCACACCACGACCTCGCGCGCGGCGAGGATCGCTGGCTTGGATTTATCGAGGCCGAAGAGCACCTGGCCCTTTTTGAAAATCGGTGTCTCCGGCGAGTTCACGTATTTCGCCGGGTCGTCGCCGAGCGTGCGGCCGCTGAATGCGATCACTTCGCCCACGTCGTTTTTGATCGGGAACATCACGCGGTTCCGAAAACGGTCGTAGAAATTCGTGCGGTCGGAATCCTTCGAGCTCACGAGGCCGCTCTTGAGGATCTCGTCGTTCGTGTGGCCGCGCTCGCGCAGCACGGCGATGAGCGAGTCCCACGAATCCGGCGCATAGCCGAGCTGCCAGCGGGTCGCGATCTCGATGCCGATGCCGCGGCCTTTCAAATACTCCCGCGCGTGCGCCGCGAATTTCTGCCGCAGCAAATTCTCGTGGAACCACGCCGCCGCATCGCGATGGAGCGCCAGCAATCTCTCGCGCTCGCCGCGTCGCACCTCATCGCCCGCGGATTCCTCGGCCACCACGATGCCAGCCCGCGCCGCGAGCTTGCGGATCGCCGACGGAAAATCGATGTGCTCGTAATCCATCACGAAACGGAAGACCGATCCGCCCGCGCCGCAGCCGAAGCATTTGAACGTCTGCCGCGACGGATTCACCGTGAACGACGGCGACTTCTCGTTGTGGAACGGGCACAGCGCCTTCCAGCTCGTGCCGGCGCGGTTGAGCTGGATGTAGCCCCGGATCACCTCCACGATGTCGCTCGCGTCGGCGACGCGCTGGATGGTGTCCTCGGAGATCAGGGGCATGTTGAATTGCTGTGGCGGAAGCAGTATTTACAGAAGGTCGCGAAGGACGCGAAGATTTATGAAATTCCCGAAACTACTTCTTTTCTTTGCGATCTTCGCGGCCTTTTGTAAAATTTCCACCGCGCAGACAATCAACAAGGGCGACGTGGTCGTGGTGCCCTTCGACGGCGAGGTCACCGATGCGCAGGCGGCGTTCGTGCGGCGCACGCTCAAGCAGGCCGAGAACGCGCAGGCCTCGGCCTACGTGATTGAAATGAACACCTACGGCGGCGCGCTCGATGCGGCCGTGGACATTCTCCAAATTCTGCTCAAGGCGCGCATCCCGACTTACACGTGGGTCAATACGAACGCCGGCAGCGCGGGCGCACTCATCGCGCTGGCCTCGGACCATGTCTATATGGCGAAGGTGAGCGCGATCGGCGCGGCGGCGCCCGTCGGAGGCAGCGGCGAGGACCTTGGCGAGACGATGACCGCAAAAGCCGTGTCGTATTTTTCCGGTTACTTCCGCAGTGCCGCGGAGGCGAAGGGGCGCAATCCGGAGCTCGCCGAGGCGTTCATGAACAAGGACAAGGAATTTCGCATCGGCATGGACGTGCTCAAGCCAGCGGGCTCGTTGCTCACGCTCACTCCGCGCGAGGCGATGATGAAATACGACGGCAGGCCGCTGCTTGCGGACGGCGTGGCGGATTCACTGGATCAATTGAAGTCCGAGGCGAAGCTCACCGGCGCGACCGTGAAGCTCGAGCCGAGCGGGTTCGAGCGCGTTGCGCAAATCGTCACCATGCTCGCGCCGCTGTTTCTTATCGCGGGAATTGCCGCGGCCTACATCGAATTCAAGGCGCCGGGCTTCGGCGTCGCCGGCTTCATCGCGCTCGGCTGCTTCACGATTTTTTTCCTCGGCCATTACATCGCCGGGCTCACGGGATTCGAGGTGATCGGCGTGTTCGCGCTCGGCGCGGTGCTCGTAGCCGTCGAACTTGTGCTCTTCCCCGGCGTGATGCTCCTCGCCGTGGTCGGCACGGCCCTCATGCTCGGTTCGCTGCTCTTCGCGATGGTGGATTACTTCCCCGGCGACCCGTGGGTGCCGACGGCGGACATGCTGCTGCGCCCGGCCATCAACCTCGCCATCGCGCTGCTGCTCTCGACGCTCCTCATTGCATTGATCGCGCGCTTTTTTCCGAGCCTGCCGTTGTTCCGGCGCCTCGTGCTCGCCACACAAGGCCCCGCCGAGCCTGTCGTGGAGCCGGGCCGCGTGCGCGTCGGCGAGACCGGAGTGGCGCTTTCGATCCTGCGACCCGCGGGCCGCGCGGAATTCGACGGCCGCGTCGTGGATGTGATGACGGATGGAGAATTTCTCGACGCCGGCACGGTGGTGCGCGTAGTGGAGGTCAGCGGCGCCCAGGTCGTCGTCACCCCCCAGAGTTAGTTCCCCCCATGAAATCCCCCCACGCTGCGTTCACGCTCATCGAGCTTCTTGTCGTCATATCAATCATCGCACTCCTCGTCGCACTGGGCATTCCCGCGCTCTCGAAGGCGATCCAGGCGGGCGAGGCCGCCAAGTGCGTTTCCAATCTGCATCAGATCGGCGGCGGCCTGTTGTCGTTCACGGGCGACCACGACGGAAACTTTCCCATAGCGGGCGCGGATATTGCACACGGCAGTCGCGACGGCACCACCGGCGAACCGGGCTGGACCGAGCAACTCGAGCCCTACCTCGGCACCGACTTGAAAATCTACCGCTGCGCCTCCTGCGCACGCCTGCATCCCGAGAGCAAGGTCTACAGCTACTTCATGGGCGCCCGCGCCGCCTTCGAGGCGAATGGCGGAGCACCCGCCGCGCTCAAGCTCTCGCGCATAGACAAGCCCTCGCGCTACATCCTGGGCGGCGACATCACCATCGCCTCCCCGTTCACCGTCACGGACGCGGACAAGGATGACTATTCGCAGGACCCGGCGTTTGGCGGAGAGGTCAAGGACATGCATCGCGGCATGGTGAATCTCCTTTTCGCCGATGGCAGTGTGCGGCCCTACAAGGAATTTACGCGCGGAGAAATGGAAGTCAGCTACACAGACCCCAACGCCACCTACTAGCCGCCGATCAATCGCAGCGCGGCGAGCGCGGTGAAGACGAATAGCAGCGCGTCGAACAATCGCTGGTTGATGCGCTGCAAAATCCATCGGCCGCACAACGCACCAATCACGACCACCGGCACGAGCGCCGCGGTGAGCAGCAGCGAGTCGCGTGTGATGAGGCCGAGCGACACGCTGAACGGCACCTTCGCGAGGTTCACCACGAAAAAAAACCACGCGCCCGTGCCGACGAGTTCGAGTTTTGGCAGCCGGCAGGCGAGCAGGTAGATCGTCATCACCGGGCCGGCGGCATTTGCCATCATCGTTGTCGCGCCGCCCAGCCAGCCCGCGGGCAGCGCAAGCGCCGGATGCGACGCGGCCGTCTCGGCGAGGCGCGTTGAGCGTTGCACGATGAGCAATCCCAGCAGCGCGAGCGTGAGCCAGCCGATGAGGGGACGGAAGGCGTGCTCGGGAACGAGCGGCATTAAAAAATATCCGCTCACGATGCCGACGAGCGCGGCGGGCAGCAGGCGCAGCACGTGCGGCCAGACGGCGTGGCGGCGAAACGCAATCACCGCGAACACATCGGCAGTGATGAGAATGGTGAGCAGCGCGCCGGTCGAGGCGCGGGCGGGCATGACTTGCGCCATGAGCACGACGGCGACCATGCCGAGCCCGGTGAGGCCGGTCTTCGCCATGCCGACGCACAACGCGGCGAGTGTGGCGATCAGCCAGCCGGCCGTGGTGAAGTCGCCGATGTGCACGCCGCATCAATTCCCGACTCGCAAGCCGTGTCCAGCACGCAAGCACGGGTGCACGGCTTCAAGCGACGGTGCACCGGGCGCGACGTCAGGGCGATCTCTTGACGGTGATCGTGCGCGTGGCAGCGGTGCCGTCGGTCGCGACAACAACAAGGTTCACCTTGATCGTTCCCAACTTGAGCTTGTTGATTTTCAACCTCCAACTGGAGGTGCCTTGCGCGGCCTTGAAGGTGCCTTTGTTGTTGATGCGATACTGGACTTTCAGAATGCCGGCCGGCGATGTGGCCGTGCCGCGCAGCGTGATGCTCGTCTTGTGCGTGGTCTTCTTGTTGCCCCCCGTGACACTGATCGTGGGGGTATTATCCACGGGCTTGGGCGGGGAATAACGAGTCACGCGATTTTGAAGGCTCAATGAGACATACAGGCGCCCCGCCGAGTCCAATCCAAGGCCTTGAGGACCCTCCATCCCGGTGGCCGAAACGGTCGCGGTGCCCGTCACAAAATCCGGCTGGCCCAGCACTTTGTCGGCATCGGCTCCGTTTGCCTTGGCCGCCGCGTTCAGAAAGATCAACACGCGATTGTTGGAGTAGTCCGATGCATAAACTGTTCCCGAGGAGTCCACCGCCACTCCGGTGGCGAAGGACATTTTCGCCGCCGTGAGGCCGGCGGTGTTGGTGTTGAAATCCGGCTGGCCCAGCACTCCGTTCGCCGCGGCGCCGTTGGCCTTGGCTGCCGCGTCGTCGAAGCGGATCACGCGGCGGCTGTTTTGCTCCGCCACCCAAAGGACGCCGGTAGTGGAAACCGCCAGCTTGAGCGGAACGGACATTTTCACGTCGGAAGTTGCGGCCGTCACGGTCGCGAAATCGGGCTGGCCGAGCACGCCATCGGCCGGGCCACCGTTCAGCTTCACGGCAGCGTTATCAAAGCGGAGCACGCGATTGTTTGTCCGGTCAGCGACCCAGAGCGTTCCGCCGGTATCCACGGCAACTCCCGCGGGGCCATTCATTCCGAGGGCTCCCGCCGCCGAGGCGTTGGTGCTGAACAACAACTGGCCGAGCACGCCGTCGGCAGGTGCGGTGCTGGGCTTCGTAGCCGCATTCTCGAATCGCAGCACGCGATTGTTGTCCTGGTCGGCGACCCACAAGCGCCCATCGGAATCAACGCAAACTCCAGTCGGCTGATCCATCCGATTCTGCGCGGTGCCGGCGCCCCCGGAGACAAAGTCGGCCTGGCCAAAGACCGCCTCAGCCGCAGCCCCATTGGCAAGGGAAGCGGAGGACGCATATCTCAACACGCGGTTGTTCACGTAATCCGCGACGAACACCTTGCCGGAAGCCGCGTCGATGGCGACGTCCCGGACAAAGTTCAACCCCGTCTGGGTGGTGGCTGCACCGGACGATGCAAAGTCCGCCTGACCAAGAACGAGATCGGCGGATTGATTATTGGTGAAGTCCGCGCGCAGAGTGGAGACGAGCGCGAGGCCGGTTGCGAATGCGACGGCGAAGGGGAATTTCATAATGAGGGGCGTGTTTGAAACACTAACTCTCATTCGTGCGATCCACAAACAACGGCTGCCTCGATTCGCGGAGTTTCGCTTTTGTTGCGCGACAAGGCGCGATGTCGGGAATATCCGCGGGCTCAGTGCGTGCGCTTGATGCGCAGCAGACGCGTGGCGGCGGTGCCGTCGGTGGCGGTCGCGAGGACGGTCACCCGCGTCGTGCCGAACTTGAGCTTGTTGACCTTGAAGCTCCACGAGGTGGTGCCGTGGGCCGCTTTGTAGCCGCCCTTGCTGCCCACGCGAAACTGGACCTTGAGGATCCCGATATCGGAACTGGCGGTGCCGGTGAGCTTCACGCTGGCCTTGTGGGTGGTGCGTGTGCTCGGCCCCACGACGGTGATTTTCGGCGTGGGATCGAGTTGCGAGTAACGCGTCACGCGATTGCTCCCACTTTGCGAGACGTAGAGTCGTCCGCTGGCATCGAGCACCACGCCCTGCGGGCCGCGCAGGCCGGTGGCCGTGTCCGCGGGGGCAGAGGTGACAAAATCCGACTGGCCGATCACGCCGTCCGCATTTGCGCCATCCGTCTTCGAGGCGGCGTTCTTGAAAATGAGCACGCGGTTATTGTTAAAATCCGCGACATAAAGCGCGCCCGATGAATCCAGGTCGAGACCGAGCGAGAATTGGAATTTGGCGGCCGTGGTTCCGCCGGTGTTCGTGACAAAATCGGTCTGCCCCAGCACGCCGTTCGCCGGAGCGCCAATGCCCAGGGAGGCGGCGCCATCGAAGCGCAGCACGCGGTTATTGGCCTGGTCGGAAACCCACAACACGTCGGCGGACGAAATCGCAACGTCGAAGGGAGTTGCCATCTTGTTCACCATTGTGGAACTCGTCACCGTGGCGAAATCGGGCTGACCCAGGACGGAATCCGCGGCTGCGCCGTTGGCCTTGAGCGCCGCGTTGTCGAAACGCAGCACGCGATTGTTATCCTTGTCTGTCACCCAAAGCGTGCCGGTCGAGTTGGTGGCCACGCCGCCAGGGCCGTTCATGCCGGTCGCGCCGGCGGCGGAAACAGCCGTGGTGAAAAGCACCTGGCCCAGCACGCCATCAGCCGGCGAGCCACTGACCTTGGTCGCAGCGCTTTCGAAACGGAGCACGCGATGGTTCCCACGATCGGCCACCCAAAGGCGGCCGGAGGAATCCACGCAGATGCCCGTGGGGCTGTTCATTCCTGTCTGCGTGGTGGCGGAGGCGCCGGAGACAAAATCGCTCTGCCCGAGCACTGCTTCCGCCGCAGCGCCGGTGGCCAGTGAGGCGGAGGATGCGAAACGCAGAACGCGGTCGTTCACCGCATCGCTCACGAAAACCTTGCCCGTCGCAGCATCCACGGCGACGCCACGCGGAAAATTAAATTTGGTTTGGGAAAGGCCGGAGGTTGCGGTGACGAAATCCGATTGTCCAAGAACCAGATTTGCGGCCTGGCCGTTGGAGAGGTCGGCACGGGCGAAGGATCCGAAAGCAAGCAGGGCGCAGGCGCCGAGGAGGTGAACAGTTTTCATGAGGATTGATTGGTTGCGTATAAAGGTATCGAGAAATCTTCCGCGTGCAAACGTATCCATTTTCCACTGTGCCCGCCGCGCGCGCTGTGATTAATCCATGCGCATGAAGATTGTCGTCGCATATTCGGGCGGGCTGGACACGTCCGTGCTGCTCAACTGGCTCAAGGACACCTACTCCGCGGAGGTCATCGCGTTTTGCGCGGACATCGGGCAGGAGGAGGAACTCGACGGGCTCGAGGAAAAGGCCCTCAAGACCGGCGCGAGCAAATGTTTCGTGGATAATTTGCAGGAGGAATTCGCGCGCGATTTCATTTATCCGATGATGGCCGCGGGCGCGATTTACGAGGGCCAGTATTTTCTCGGAACGAGCATCGCGCGGCCGCTCATTGCGAAGCGCATGGTGGACATCGCGAAGGCCGAGGGCGCCGACGCCATTGCGCACGGAGCGACGGGCAAGGGCAACGACCAGATTCGTTTCGAGCTCACCGCGGCCGCGCTCGCACCGTCGCTCGAAGTCATCGCGCCGTGGCGGCAGGAGCGGTTCCGCGAGCAATTCCCCGGCCGCGCCGAGATGATCGAATATTGCGCGAAGCACGGCATCAACGTCGAAGCCAGCGCGACGAAATCCTACTCGATGGATCGGAACCTCCTGCACATCTCGTATGAGAGCGGCATCCTCGAGGATCCTTGGTTCGACGCCTCGGCGGACGAAAACAAGGGCATGTTCAAATTGAGCGTTGCGCCGGAGGACGCGCCGGACGAAGCGGAGTATGTCGAGCTGTCGTTCGAGGCCGGCGATTGCGTCGCGGTGAACGGCGAGAAATTGAATCCGCTCGGCGTGATGAAAAAGCTCAACGCCCTTGGCGGCAAACACGGCGT